>JADLEG010000060.1 GCA_020846275.1 Alphaproteobacteria bacterium | reverse complement strand
GCCGCCGCCGGCTGCGACGGGCGCTACGAGGGTTTCGTGCGGGTGCGCAGCGCCCAGGGCATGAGCGTGGCGCCGATGCAATGGACCGTACGCGAGGGGCGCCTCTACGGTGCCTTCGAGGGGCCGTCGGGCCTGTTCATGATCGAGGCAACGGTGGATGCCGCCTGCAGCATCACGGCCGGGGCGGCCAACGACTATGACAGCAGCGCGCCCATGGCCCTGGTCGGGACGGTGACCGAAGGGCAGTTCCGCCACAACGGCCCGGTGACCGTGACCTACCAGATGCAGCGGCGCGAACAGTCCGACTAGCCGGCACCAGATTTTCTAATAAAATCGAGGAAAACAAGCAGCTTATTGACCGTTCTTCCGGCACTTTCCCCAAGCGGCAGGATGGCGGCCTCGACGGCCAGGAAATCCTTCTGCGGGCCCGCGTAGGGCGGGCGGAGGAGCAGCGGCGCGGCATTCTCGGCAACCCAGCTGCAGGAGCGCCAGACGATGCTGTTGGGGCCCTGGTGCTCGATCTGGGACATGCACTGGCCGGTGTAGTCGGCGCTGGAGTGCAGCCTGACCGTCGAGCCGACCACGCGGTAGCGGAAATCCAGCGGCTCGCGCTGCACGTCCTTCAGCATGACGTGCGGCAGCAGCGCGGGAATATCCAGGGGATCGAAGTCCTTGCGGGCTGGCATCTGGCGCCCGGCGGCAATGCGGCGCCAATAGGCGAAACCCTTGAGCACGACCGGCGACCGCAGCGCCTCGGGCTGAAGCTGCACGCCGGGACCGAGAAAGTCGAGGAGCTGACGCCGACCGTCGCGCGGCTTGAACGCGACCACCTTCGCCGTCGGGGTCTGGTTTGATGCTCCGCTCATGCCTGCTCTTGCTGAAATGGCCTGCCACCGCTCGCGGCGCGAGAGGGGTGGAGGTACACCAATAGGGATACGCACCCCGCGTTAACGTCCGGTTTACCCGGCAGGGAAATGGCGCTTTCCCAGGCGTGTCCCGAGGATGGTCCAGCCGGCCGTTTCCCTGCGCCAGTGCGCGATGGCAGCTTGCTGCCCGACCGACGGGACGGGATCGATTCCAAGCAGGCGCAGCGGAGCGTCGCGGGCCAAGCCCGCCGCCTGCGGCAGGTCGAGGCCAAGCCAGGCGGCCACGTTGCAGACCGCGCGGTCGAGGGTCAGCGCGGAACCGGCCAGGCCGGGCGTGGCGCCGTCGCGAACGGACCCGTCCGGCAGGCGCCGGATCGCGACCGGGCCCAGGGTGTAGTTGCCCGGCTCAGAGGCGGCGGCGGCCGTCGCATCAGTGACCAGCACGCAGCGCCGCAATTCCTTGGCGCGCATGTAGACGCGCAGCGTGTCGGCGGGAATGTGGATGCCGTCGGCGATGAACGAGGCATGCAGCCGGTCCTCGGCAAGCTGGGCCATCACCGTGCTGTCGTTGCGCGGCAGCACTTTCGGCGTGCCGTTGCCGAGATGGGTCGAAAGCGTGGCGCCCGCCTCGGCCGCCGCCGCGATCGTGGCCCGGTCGGCGGCGGTATGGCCGATCGCGACGGCGATCCCCAGTCCGCGCGCATGCCGCGCCAGCGCCATCGCGCCCTCCACCTCGGGCGCGATGGTCACGAGGCGGATGCGGCCGCCGGCCGCCGCATTCAGCCGGTCGAACAGGCCGATGTCGGCCGGCCGCATCGCCGAAGGCGGATGGCAGCCGCAATAACCGTCGAGCGGGGACAGGAAGGGTCCTTCCAGGTGGTAGCCCGGGACCATCGCCTTCGCCAGGCTGCTGCCCGCACAGCCCGCTTCGAGCGCGCGGAAACACTGCTCCAGGCGCTCGACCGGCGCGGTGATCAAGGTGGGCAGGCAGATGCCCACGCCCGTTCGTGCCATCGCCGCCAACGCGCGGTCGAGCTGCGCGGTGTCCAGGCGCGGATCATTGAAATCGACCCCGGCGAAGCCGTTGGCCTGGAGATCGACCAGGGCCAGGGTGCGGACCTCCGGCGCGGTCGCCGTCGCCGGACTTGCACCCGTGATCGCACGGAGCGTGCCGTCACGGTCGATGTCGAGGGTGAGCGCCCGGCCGTCGCCCAGGACGACGGTTGCGCGATCGCAACCCGGCGGCAGGGCAGGGTCGGGCAGCGTGGTTTCCATGGCGGCGATTATAGGCGCGCCGCGGCGAGCCGCGCATGCCTCAATCCGCGGCGGCCGCCTGTCCCGCCGCGATGCCCCGCGGGATGCTGACCAGCACCTTGGTGCCAAGCTTGGGCTCGCTGTCGATGGTCAGCGAGCCGCCATGCAGCTCGGCCAGCGCGCGCGACAGGGGCAGGCCCAGCCCCGTGCCCTCGTACTTGCGCGACAGCGAGCTGTCCACCTGGCGGAACGGCTCCAGCGCGACGGGAATGTCCTCGCGGCGCATGCCGATGCCGGTATCGGACACCACGAACTCCGTGCTGGCCGTGGATTGGCGCAGGACGCCGATCGTGACGGTGCCGCCGCGCGGCGTGAACTTGATCGCGTTGGAGAGGAGATTGAGCAGGATCTGCTTCAGCTTGATCGCGTCGCCGCGGATCGTCTCCAGGGAGTCGCTCTCGCCGAGCAGGGCAAGCTTGACGCCCGCGCTGTGCGCGCGCTCGCGAACCAGGCTCACCGAGGAGCGCACGATGCTCATCGGCGACACGTCAGTCAAATGGAGGTCCTGCTTTCCGGCCTCGATCTTCGACAGGTCGAGGATGTCGTTGATGACCGCGAGCAGAAGCGTGCCGCTCTCGAAGATATCCTTGGCGTAGATCTTGTAGCTGGGGTGGCCCGGCCCGCGCAGCTCGTCCTTCAGGATTTCCGAGAACCCGATGATCGCGTTGAGCGGCGTGCGCAGCTCATGGCTCATGTTGGCCAGGAATTCGGTCTTGGTGCGGTTGGCGATCTCGGCATGATGGACCGCGCGCGCCAATGCGTCGGCGGTTTCCTCGGCGTGCCGATGGTTGCGCTGCAGCTCCGTGAACGCCTCGTTGGCGTGCTGTATCTGGTCCACGAGCCCGCGCTGGGTCTCCTGCAGCATGCGGATGCCGTCGCGCAGCGCCCCCACCGCCATGACCTCGAGGATGCTGAAGACGGCCAGCCCGATGCCCAGGCCGGCAAGGCACCACGCGATCGCGCCCGAAAGCGGGTCGTCCTGGTGCCGATCGAACAGCAGATAGCCCGCCGGCAACGCGGCGCACACCAGCAGTCCGCAGCCCGCGGACAGGAGCCGTACCCGCCAGACGATCGATTCCAGCCGCGCGAGGTTCATGACCGGCAATTCGGGCACAACCGGCGGTGTGCCATCCGCTTGGCGAACGATGCGTCGTCGGCATGGGTCTCGGCTGCCGGCCGCCGACGGCGCTTCCGGCCGCGCGTGCGCATCGCTGCGTCAATCATGTGCGTATTCCCGAGCCCGCGTAACGGTAGCCGGGATTGGATTAACGGACCGTTAGCGATTCCGGTCCTGGGGCAGGCCCGGTCGGTGCGACGCTATCGCACGCCGGTTGAGGCCGGCGGCCCGGCGGTATGCTTCAAGGCGGTCATGTGGCGGCGGAATCTGCGGGCCTGCGGAAGCCGCCGGTCGCGCGTGCCGACGCCGAACAGGTAGGCGAACACGGACGCCACCAGCATCGTGACGACCATGGACGTGGCGATCTCGCGGAACGGCGACCCGGCGCCGAACGACACCCCGATCAGGACCAGCATGATGACGTGATAGGTCAGGTCGAACAGGCCGGAACGCCGGAACAGGGCGACGACCGCGACATAGCCGAACACCATCGCGAAGGGCGACGCCGCCGGATAGGCAATCGAAAGCGCGGTGCTCGAGCCGTTGCGCATGGTGTCTTGGAAGCTCCCCGGCGGCAGCATCCGGTCGAAAGGTTGAGAAAGCTTTATAGCAGCCGACGGCGCGCCGGCCCAGCCGGGCGGGGCGGCTTCGACTTGCGGCGCGGGGGCGCTTGTTGGACGGGGACGTATTGCCTAGCATGGCGTGAGTATTTCGCAGGGAGTGCCGTCACATGGACGCACCGATCAAGGACTCCAAGGATCAGGCCAAGGGTTTCGCCATCGTGGTGCAGCCGGACGAAGGCGAGAGCTGGTGGCAGCCCGTCCCGGCCAACGGCTACACGGAGGTGCGCGTTTCCCGGCGCAACGATCCGCGGGTGACGAAGTTCTCGCACGGCATCCAGGTCGTGGCACCAGGCTGCTACGTCCGCGACCACTCGCACGAGGCCAACGAGGAGATCCTGTTCTTCTTCGAGGGCGAAGGGAAAGTCGTCATCGACGGCGCCGACGAATATCCCGTGCGCGCCGGGACGACCGTCTTCGTCGGCCCGCACCGGCGCCACACCTTCATCAACTCCGGCGACAAGCCGCTGAAGTTCGCCTGGGTGCTGATGCCGGGCGGGCTGGAGGACTTCTTCCAGGGCATCGGCCGCCCGCGCACTGCCGGTACCCCGGCGCCCGCGCCCTTCGCGCGGCCGAACAACGTGCTGGAGATCGAGCGCAAGACGGTCTTCGCCCCGCCGCCGAAGAAGCCGGTGAATACTTGATCAGATGTCTCTTGTCGGCAGCACCAGCATCTGAGCGATCGTGACGGAGCGCGGCTGGTCGAGCGCGTAGATCACGCCGCGGGCGATGTCGTCCGCCGCCATCACATGCGGAAATTTCTTGTAGTAGGCGTCGCCATGCGCGGTGTCGCCGCGAAAGCGCGCGGCGGCGAACTCGGTGCGCGTGATGCCGGGCAGCATCTCCATGATGCGGATGTCCGTGTCCTTGTAGTCGAGCCTGAGCCCGTCGGTGAACACGCGCACGAAGGCCTTGGTGGCGGCGTAGATGTTGCCGGTGGGATAGGGCTTCCAGCCGGCGACCGAGCCCAAGTTCACGATGTCGCCCGTGCCCCGCTTGACCATCTGCGGAACGACCGCGTGCGTGACCCGCACCAAGCCCACGACGTTGGTTTCGAGCGTCTCGACGAAATCGTCGAGCTTGCCTTCGTCGAAGCGCTTGCGCCCGCCGACGTCGTGGCCGGCATTGTTGATCAGGATGTCGATCTGGCGATGGCTGGCCGGCAGGCGGTCGAGCAGGCCGGCACATTCCTCGCCCTTGCTTACGTCCAGCTTCAGCGCCGTGGCGCCGTTGCCCAGCCGCTTGGCGAGCGCCTCCAGCCGATCGAGTCGCCGTCCGGCGCAGATCACGCGGACCTTCCGTTCGGCCAGTCGCTCGGCGATGGCAAGGCCGATGCCCGCCCCCGCGCCCGTGACCAGCGCCGTCGAACCGGGCACAATTCCGCTCGCTTCAGCCATGCGCGCTTCCCCCTTGTGTATCGCGTCCAGGCCGGAGATTATCCGCCCCAATCCCGCATGTCAGCGATTTCAACAGGGGACAAGTCGCCATGACCACCCAGGCCTTTACCGGCGTGCTCTCGCCCGTCCTGACGCCGTTCGACAACGACCTGCGTCCGAACGGTCGCAAGCTCGCCCAGTTCTGCAAGTCGCTGCTGGCCGAGGGCTGCACCGCCCTGGCGCCGTTCGGCACCAACAGCGAGGCGAACTCGATGTCGGTCGAGGAGCGCATGGAGCTGCTGGACCAGATCGTGGCGGCCGGCGTCGATCCCAGGAAGCTGATGCCCGGCACCGGCGCCTGCGCGCTGAGCGACGCGGTCAAGGCGACCAAGCACGCGGTGGCCAAGGGCTGCGGCGGCGTGCTGGTGCTGCCGCCCTTCTACTACAAGGGCATGAGCGACGACGGCTTCTACCGCTTCTTCTCGGAGACGATCCAGCGCGTGGGCGACGCGCGGCTGAAGTTGTACCTCTACCACATCCCGCCGCAGACCGTTCAGGGCATCTCGCACGACCTCATCGAGCGGCTGATCAAGGCCTATCCGACGACCGTCGTCGGCATCAAGGACAGCTCGGGCGACTGGAAGAACACCGAGGCGATGCTGAAGCGCTTCCCCGGCTTCGGCATCTTCGCGGGCTCCGAGGATTTCCTGCTGGCCAACATGCGCGCGGGCGGCGTCGGCTGCATCACCGCCACCGGCAACGTGAACGCGGGGATGATCCGCAAGCTCTACGACACCTGGCAGCAACCCGATGCCGACCAGAAGCAGGCGCACATCTCGGTCGTGCGCAAGACCATCCAGCGCCACCCGATGATCCCGTCGATGAAGTCGCTGCGCGCGGCGTGGAGCGGGGACGCCGCGTGGCTGAACGTGCTGCCGCCCTTCCTGCCGCTGGCGATGGAGCAGGGCAAGGCGCTGGCGGCCGACGTGGCCAAGCTCGGCTGCAAGGGCCCGGAGATGGTGCCGGCGGAGTAGCGCGCTGTCGCGCATGGACAAATAGCCGGCGCCACTACCCGGCGCGCCCCTCCAACCGCTTCAAAATGCCGTCAAGCGCGGTCGAGACCTGCTCGAACCAGGCCTTGCCCGACAATTCGCGCACGGCCTGCTCGTTGAGCCCGCCCTGGGTCTGGGCGGCCTTGGCGAGGTCGAGGGGCGCCGGGGCGCCGGGCATGGTTGCGACCGCGGCCACCGCATGGAACATGGATACGGCAAAGGCGCGCGCGGTCTCGGGCACGACGCCGTTGCGCGCCGCCCAGTCCGCCGACGTGGCGATGAAGTTGAAATAGGGCGCGATCAGCGCGGTGATCGACCAGGTGGTCAGGAACTCGTGCTTGTCCTTGACCGCCAGCGCCGTGCCGGCAGGGGCGAGCAGGCGCTCGACCTCCGGATTCCGCGGGTAGTAGACGATGGCGCCCAGGCGGAATTCGACCGGCGGCATCACCAGGAACCGCGCGACCAGTCGGCCGGGGGTGACCGCCCCCTCCAGCCATTCGTCGGCGATCGGCGCGATCAGGCTCAGCACGGCCTGCCGCGGCTTGAACCGCAGCGCACCCACCACCTCGCGCGCGACCTGCGGTCGGACGGCGAGGATCACCCAGTCGCTGGCGTCGATGACCGCCTGGTTGTCCTTGGCCACGGACACCTGCAGGTAGCGGGCGGCGAGCCGGGCGGCGATTTCCGCGTTGCGCGGGCCGACCACCACGCGGTCGGGCGGCTGGTCCGACCCGCACAGCCCGGTGACCAGGGCCGCCGTGATGTGGCCGGTCCCGATGAAACCCAGTGTCGTTGGCAAGGAAGTCGTCCCCCTCGGATGGCTTGGCAGCGCAGCAAACCATTGCGGCCGGCTTCCGCCAAGGGTCGTCGAGCGCCTGTCGCCCGCGTCGCCTATTGTGTCGGTAGCGGGTTTTCGCGCACAAGTCTGACTGGGCAATCTGGTCCGAAGGTCCGAGCCGGGAGGAACCGCCGGATGCGTTCGCCGATCGATCCGAAGTCAATCGCCGGAAAGCCGCTGCCGGTCGCCGAGCGTACGCAGCTCCTGGTGCTGGGCGGCGGCCCCGCCGGCCTTGCCGCGGCGATCGAGGCCGCGCGCGCCGGGCTGAAGGTGATGCTGGTCGACGAGAACCCGGTCGATGCCGGGCTGATGGGACTGGACGTTCCGCTGCACTACGGCCAGCGCATGGACGGGTCGGTGCGCAACCGCGCCCGCATGATGGAGCAGATCGTCGCCAGCGATCCCGCGATCGAGGAGGCCTTCGCAGCGGGCGTCGACGTGCGGCTGGCCACCTATGCCTGGGGCGTGTTCGCCAACGGCAACGGCGTGCGCTGGCTGCCCGGCATGGTGGCGGGCCTGGCGGACGACGAGAGATCCTGGATGGTCGGGTTCGACCGCATCGTCGTCGCAGCGGGACGGCGCGACCTGGCACTCGCCTTCCCCGGTTGGCAGCTTCCCGGTGTCATGGGCGCCGCAGCGGCGCGGCTGCTGATCGAGCGCTATAGCGCCTTCACGGGGACGCGGCTGCTGATCCTGGGATCGGGCGCCGACGCATTGACGATGGCGATCGCCGCCCTCGACCGCGGCCTTGACGTCGTCGGCCTCGTGGAGGTCGCCTCAGCGCCGGTCGGCCCCGCGGCGCTGGTGGAGCGCGTACGCGCCGCCGGCGTCGCTATCCATCTGTCCTCGGTCATCCTGGCGGCGGAGGGCACCGACGGCGTGCGCGCCGCGCGGATCGCATCGATCGACCAGGACCTGCGCCCGGTCGCCGGTGGCGAACGCGTGATCGCGTGCGACACGATCTGCCTGGGCATCGGCGGCATTCCCAACGTCGAGGCGCTGAACCTGCTGGGGTGCGACCTGGCCTACCGTTCCGATCTGGGCGGATTTGCGCCGACGGTCGACAGCCGGCTGCAGACCTCGCGCGAGGGGGTCTTCGTCGCCGGGGACTGCCTGGGCATCCATGCCGCCAAGACCGCCGATCCCCGGATATCCCGCAACGAGGGCCGGCTCGCGGCTCTGGCCGCGGCCCGCTCGCTGGGCGCCATCGACGATACGGCTTACGCGCGGCAGACGGCGGCTCTGGCCACCTTGCCCGGGCCGGAAACCGTCGCGCCCGCGTATCGGACCCAGTGGATGCGCGCCTTGCTGAACGCGGGCGGCGCGGACGTGATGGTCTGCCAGTGCGAGGAGGTGACGCGCGCCGAGCTGCTGGGCGTGCAGCCCCCGCGCTACCTCGGCCGCACCCTGCCGCAACGCTCGCTCGAAACCCTGGTGCAGGATGGACCGCCAAACCAGGATCAGGTCAAGCGCCTCACCCGCGCCGGGATGGGTCCTTGCCAGGGCCGGCGCTGCCGCGAGCAGATCGCCTTGATGCTGGCGCTGTCCACCGGCACGCCGGTCGAGCGCATCCCGCTGGCCGGCTACCGCCCGCCGCTCCGCCCGCTGCCGCTCGGCGTGATGGAGGCGACGAACGAGGCCGCCGGCATGGAGGAGCACTGGGAGATCTGGTTCGGCATACCGACCCAGTTCCTGCCGACCCAGGAGGTCGAGCGCGCCGAACAGGACCGGTCCAGCCATGGCAAGTAATCTTCCGGGCGGCGAAGCGGGCGGCGCCTCGGTCGTCGTCATCGGCGGCGGCGTCACCGGTCTCAGCACCGCATGGTGGCTTGCGCGCGCGGGCATCGACGTGATCGTGATCGAGAAGGGGGTGGTCGGCTGGGAGGCTTCGGGCCGCAACGGCGGCGGCTGCACCCATCATTTCAGCCCGCTTTTCCCGGAAGAGCAGCGCCTGTGGCCGCAGATGGACGAGCTGCTCGGCTACCCGACCGAGTTCCAGGCGCATCGCATCCGCCTGATCGGCGACGACCGCGCCATGGAATTCAGCCGAGGTGCCATGGCCAATGCCGCGCGCCAAGGCTTCAAGGCGGAGTGGCTGGACGCCGCGCAGATCGCCGAGCTCGTGCCGCTGACCGACCCGCAGGCCTTCCGCGCCGTCTACTACCACTTCGGCGGCCACGCCAATCCCCAGCGCACCGTGCAGGCCTATGCCTGGGCGATCCAGGACAAGGGCGGCCGCATTGTCCAGCACACGGTGGCGACCGGCTTCGAGCGGCGCGGCGGCAAGGTCGTGGCGGTCGAAACCGACCGCGGCCGCTTTGCCTGCGATTCGCTGGTGATCGCCGCCGGGCCGCAGACCGAGCGAATCGCCGCGATGCTCGACGTCGCCATTCCCACGACCGCGGGCCGCGCCGAGATCATGGTGACCGAGGCGGTGCCGATGATGAAGATCGGCGGCGTGGACGGCGCCGGGCTCTACGGCCGGCAGACCCTGCGCGGCAACCTGGTCTATGGCGGCGGGCCGCACGAATGGCTTCCGGCCCTGGGGATGACCGAGACGCCGCGCGCCAGCACGCCGCTCTTGCAGAACATCGCCACGCGCATCGCGCGGCTGTTCCCCAAGGCGCGCCACGCGCGCGCGCTGCGGAGCTGGTCGGGCATCGTCGAGAACACGCCGGACGGACGGCCGATCATCGACCGGCTGCGGTCGCCCGACAACGTGGTGGTGGCAACCCTGTCGAGCGTCGGCTTCGGCCTGTCGCCCGCCAGCGGCCGCGCCATCGCCGAGCTGGTGCAGCACGGGCAATGCAGCTTCGCCGACCTCTCCACGCTGCGCCTCTCGCGCTTCTCGAACCTGGAGAAGGACTGGCGCGAACGGCGCGGCTGGCTGCCGCCGGACGCGGAAG
>JADLEG010000059.1 GCA_020846275.1 Alphaproteobacteria bacterium | reverse complement strand
TGTCGGTCGGGCTGCGGAAGAAGACGATGCTGTCCTGGAACGCCGCCAGCATCAGCGCCGTGGCCACGCCCAGGCACAGCATGGCCGCGACGACGACATAGAGGCGCCGGCGCTTGCGCGTCATCGCCCGGCCCCCGTCGACGCCGGCTTGGCGTTGGGCAGCTTGTCCTTTGGCGCCATCCGCGCGCGCGCGCCGCGGCCGGGCAGCGGCGGCAGCGTGTCCAGCGCGGCCTCGGCCGCCTTCTGCGCGCGCGCCGACACGATCCAAAGGACCGCGAGGGTCAGCGCCGCGACGCCGAACGCCGGCCACACGAAGGCCGCGTAGCCGCCCATCGAAAGAAATGTCGTCAGTGCGTCCAAGCCCGTCAAAACCCCGCCGGCCCCTTGGCCGGATTGGCCGGCATTCTAGCGTCCGGCGACCCCAAGTCGAGGGGCACCCAAGCCGCTGAGATCGTTGAAACTACCCAGGCCGCGCCGGCCCGGCTTCAGGCGCCCGCCCCGGCCATCCTGAGCGCGCGCAGCCGCCGGCCCGCGAGTTCGGCCCGGACCCGCATCAGCAGCACGACCACGTAATAGGCCTTGAACGCCAGCGCCATCAGCAGCAGCGGCCACAGCATGGAAGGGTGGATCGTCGGCCCGCCCACGCGCAGCACGCTGGCCGGCTGGTGCAGCGTGTTCCACCACTCCACCGAAAACTTGATGATCGGCACGTTGACGAAGCCGACCAGGGCCAGGATCGACGCGGCGCGCAAGCCCCGCTGCTCGTCGTCGAAGGCGCCGGCGAGCGCGATATAGCCGAGGTAGAGGAAGAACAGCACCAGCACCGAGGTCAGCCGCGCATCCCAGACCCAGTAGGTGCCCCACATCGGCTTGCCCCACAGCGAGCCCGTGACCAGCGCCACGAAGGTGAAGCAGGCGCCGATCGGCGCCGAGGCCTTGGCGACGACTTCGGCCAGCGGATGGCGCCAGATCAGCGCCACGGCGCTGGCCACCGCCATGCCCGTGTAGACGAACAGCGCCATCCAGGCGGCCGGCACGTGCACGTACATGATGCGCGCCGAATCGCCCTGCTGGTAGTCGGCCGGCGAGGCGAACAGCGCGAGGTAGAGCCCGGCCGCCAGCGACACGGCCAGCACGCCGGTCGCGACCGGCTGGATCACCGCGGCGATGCGCAGGAAACGGCCCGGATTGGCGAAACGGTGCATGGCGGGAATGTGCGCCGTGGACGGCGCGAAAACAAGGCGTGGCAGGAACACGCCGCGGAGATGTGATCGGCGGGAAAAAATAGGCCGGGCAGGTTGCCCTGCCCGGCCAAGACGATCGCGGGCGAATGCGATCTATCCAGTTCTAGTCCCTTTGGTTCTTCGATTGCCCCGTCAAAGGATGAAGTTGTCGGCGGTCAGGAAATCGGCTGCGTGGTTATTGATCGTCAGCGTATTGCCCGCCGAGAAGGTCAGCAGGGCGTGGTTGCCGGCGTCGTTCGTGAGGATCGCCTGCACGTCGGCGAAGCTGGCGAAGCCCAGCGCGGTCAGATCGATCTTGTCCTCGGCGCGGAAGTCGATGATCACGTCGGCGCCGTCCAGCGCGGACTGCACCACCACCACGTCGCTGTCGGTGTCCTTGTTGGTCCAGATGACGTCGTTGCCGGTGCCGCCGATCAGCGTATCGGCGCCGATGCCGCCGAAGATCGTGTCGTTGCCGTCGCCGCCCATCACCACGTCGACGCCGTCGCCGCCGCGCACCAAGTCGTCGCCGATGCCGCCGTCGAGGCTGTCGTTGCCGCTGCCGCCGATCACCGTGTCGTTGCCGTCGCCGCCGAACACCGTGTCCCAGCCGCGGTTGCCCCACACGACGTCGTCGCCGTCGTCGCCATAGACCTGGTCGTTGCCGTCGCCGCCGAACACCGTGTCGGTGCCCTGGTCGCCATGCGCCGTGTCGTCGTCGCCGCCCGCGCGGACGATGTCGTTGCCGATGCCGCCGGTGAGCTGGTCGTTGCCCTGGACGCCGAACAAGGTGTCGTCGCCGGCGTCGCCCTGCAGCCAGTCGTTGCCCAGGCCGCCGTTGGCCGTGTCGTTGCCGCCACCGCCGATCAGCCCGTCATCGCCGCAGAAGCCGTAGAGCGTGTCGTCGAAGCCGTAGCCCACCAGGATGTTGTCGGCGAAATTGCCCTGCAGCGTGTTGGCGCCGTTGGTGCTGCCCCAGACGTTCTCGACCGCGTAGATCACGTCGCCATTGGCCTCGCCCGCGCTGGATTGCGGGCCGGCAAGGCGCAGGTCGACATGCTCGCCCACGGGCGAATCGCTGTAGTCCGCGAAGTCCGCGCCGTTGCCGCCGTCGAGCTTGTCGGCGCCCGGCCCGCCGTTCAGCACGTCGTCGCCGTCCTCGCCGAAGAGCGTGTCGTTGCCCTGCTGCCCGACCAGCACGTCGTTGCCGCCGGCGCCGGCCAACTGGTCGTCGCCCGCCAGCCCGACCAGGAAGTTGGCGTTGGCGTCGCCGTAGAGGTAGTCGGCGAAGCACGAGCCGACCAGGTTCTCGATCTTGTGGTAGGTGTCGCCCTCGGCATCGCCATAGGTGCCGTGGCCGGTCGCCAGATTGGCATCGACGCCGTAGGACGAGCCGAAATAGGCGGCCCAGTCGTTGCCTCTGCCGCCGTTCAGCTTGTCGGCGCCCCAGCCGCCTTCCAGCGTGTCGTCGCCGCTGTTGCCGCGCAACGTGTCGTCGCCGGCCAGGCCGCGCAGGAAATCGTCCCCGGCCCTGCCGCGGATGAGGTCGCCGAACGCCGTGCCGTCGAGATTGTCGTTGTCAGGCGTGCCGTTGATGACGGCCATTCCGGGCTCCTCCTACCTGTCGAAGCCAATGCGCGGACGGGGACGCGCCCGAAAAGCACGTCGGCGATCCCCCGGGCCGCCACGCATTGCCCCAGGAATGGCCCAGTCTTATGCACGGATTTATTAAAAGGCAATTTAAATCTGGGGCAAATTATCGAGATTCATCAAGCATTAAGGTTAACTTGGGCGTGGCTGCGGCCCTATTCCGCGGCCTGGCGAAGCGCCGCCGCGCCGGCCAGCGGGCACAGCGGCAGGGCCGCGGCCAGGAGCGCGCCCAGAAGCAGCAGATGCGGCCGGACGCTGGCGCCGGACAGGCTGGCCTCGACCGCGGCCGCCCCGAAGATCAGTGCCGGCACGTAGAGCGGCAGCACGAGCAGCGCGATCAAGACCCCGCCCCGCCGCGCGCCAAGCGTGAGCGCCGCGCCGACGGCGCCGACCAGGCTGAGGACCGGCGTGCCAAGGAGCATCGCGCCGATCAGGGTCGAAAACCCTTCGGCCGGAAGCTGCAGCAGCACGGCGAGAAGGGGCGCGGCCACCACCAGCGGCAATCCGGCGAGGAGCCAGTGCGCCAGCGCCTTGGCCAGCACCACCAGCGCCAGCGGCACCGGCGACAGCACGATCAGCTCGAGCGACCCGTCCTCGTGGTCCTGGAGGAACATGCGGTCGAGCGACAGCAGCGCGGCCAGGAGCGCCATCACCCACAGCACGCCCGGCGCGATGCGCGCCAGCACGTTGGCCTCGGGCCCGACGCCGAACGGGAACAGCGCCACGGCCAGCACGAAGAACAGCACGGCCATGGCGGCATCGGCCCCCTGGCGCAGCGCCAGGCGCAGGTCGCGCGCGACGAGGGCGCCGAAGGCCTTCACGCCGCGACCTGCGCGTCGGCGCCCAGGTCGAGTGCCCGCGCCCCTGGCAGATCCAAGGCGGCATGGGTGCTGAGCACCACGATCCCGCCGCCGGCGCGGTGCTCGGCGATCGCCTGCTCCAGCGCGGCGATCGATTCGCGGTCGAGGCCGGTCGAGGGCTCGTCGAGCAGCCAGAGCGGGCGCGGCACCGCTGCGATTCGCGCCAGCGCCAAGCGCCGGCGCTGGCCGGCCGACAAATAGCGCGCCGGCAGGTCGGCGAGTTCCAGCAGGTCGAAGCGCTCGAGCGCCGCGTCGCGCGAGCCTGCGTCGCCGGCATGGAAATCGATCCAGAAGGCCAGATTCTCGCCGACGCTCAAGGCCGGCTTCACCGCGTCGAGATGGCCGAGATAGGCGAGCCGGGCGCGATGCGCCTCGGGCTCGTCGGCGACCGGCGCGCCCTGCCAGCGCAGCAGCCCGGCCGCCGGCGGCAGCAGCCCCGCCATGACCCGCAGCAGGCTCGACTTGCCGCTGCCGTTGGGGCCGGTGAGCGCGAGCGCGTCGCCCGCGCCGAGCGCGAAGTTGATGCCGGCGAAGACCGCGCGCCCGCCGCGCCGGCAGCCGAGCGCGATGCCGGCGAACAGCGCGACGGAGAGATCGGGCGGGATGGCGGCGGTCATGCGTGGCAGGTCGGTCGGCCGAAAGGGCTGCGGGCGATCGCATGATACAGCCAAGCCGGCGCGCATGCGGACCAAAGAAAAAGAAACGGCCGCTCGGGGGGGACCGAGCGGCCGCTGATCACAGCCTTTTCGGCTGCTAGAAAGGCCGCGGGGGGATGCGGCCTCTCACTAGAGGGGAGGTCTAGAGTGCGCAGTACAGCGGCCAAGTATGGTCGCGGTATGCCGGATTTGCGGCATTTCTGTGATTTTGCCCGCCCGCGGAAACGGCGGATTTCCGCCCGCGCGGGGAGGAAAATCCGCTAGTCGGCCGCCGCGCGCTCGATGGCGTCGGCCAGCACCTGCGCCAGGCAGGCATAGGACTTGTCGTTCATGTGGAAATGATCGCCGGACAGCATGCTGTCGAAGCTGAACCGGCCGTTCTCGACCCAGGCACGCATGACCGCCAGGCGATGGAAGACGGCAACGCCGGTGTCGCGGGAGAGTCGGTCGAACAGGCTGTTATAGGGGATCACCCCCGCCGCGGCGATCCGCGGCGTGTATTGCGGCGTCAGCACCATCACGTCGATGCCCGCTTCCTGCAACCGGTGGATGCCGTCGCGCAGGATTTCGCCGAACGCGTCGGCCGAGATGCCGCGCAGCGCGTCGTTGGTGCCGGTCTGCCAGATCACCAGATCGGGGCGCTGGTCGATCGCGTCGCGCTCCAGCCGCGCGACCATGTCGCCGGCCACTTCGCCGCCCACGCCCTTGTTCAGGACGCGGATCGTGCTCATCGGAAACCGGCGCGACAGCTCGATCTGGAGCTGGTTCGGATAGGCGCGATCCGGGCTGCTGGCGCCGATGCCCTCGGTCGAGGACGATCCGATCGCGACGATGCGCAGGGCTTCCTCGTTCCTGAGGCGCATCAGCGCGCGGGCGGGCGCCCCATCCAGCCGCGCGACGCGGCTGGGGCAGGCGCAGCCGCGGCCGCCCAGCATCGGCTCGCGCGGGCGCTCGACGTTGAGCGCCGCCGTGACCTGCGCATCGGCGCGGGGCATCGCGCCCAGGCTCGCGGCCAAGCAGCCCAGCAGGAACAACGCTGCGGATTTCGACGGGAGCGACAGGTGGCGACCTCGCGGGTTGACCCTTCGCGGCCATCCCTCGGAATGGCTGTCATCAGGCAACGTGCGAGGGTGCCGCCATATTCTTTAAGACGCCCTGACGAGTCACGTTAATTTTTTCTCAATTTTGCGCCGCGCCCGGGCGGCGGCGGCGTGCCGGCCTGCGATTTGGGCTATCATGCACCGGGCGCGCCGCCGCCCTGCCCCGATGCGGAACCCCAGCCCGATGAACGCGACGACCAGGAAGACCCCGGCGACGGATCGCGACCTGCGGCTCGATTTCTTCCGCGGCATCGCGCTGGTCTGCATCTTCATCGACCACATCCCCGGCAACAAGCTGGCCTACGCGACCGTCGGAAGCTGGAACTTCTGCGACGCGGCCGAGATGTTCGTGTTCATCTCGGGCTACACGGCGTCGCTGGTGTTCGGCAGCCTGCTGCTGCGGGCCGGGTCGGTGCTGGCCGGCCTGCGCATCCTGGGGCGCTGCTGGGTGCTCTACGTCGCCCACGTATTCATGTTCGTGGCCTTCATGGCCCAGGTGTCGCAGAGCGCCGATCGCCTGGCCAATCCGATGCTGCTCGAGGAATCGCGGGTCGACGAGTTCCTGAAGACGCCGCATCTCGCCGTCGCCCATGCGCTGACGCTGACGTTCCAGCCAGCGTTCATGGACATTCTGCCGCTCTACATCGTGCTGATGCTGGGGCTGATCCCGGCCCTGCCGGTGATCGCGCGCTGGCCGTGGGTGGCGTTCGGCCTGTCCCTGGCGCTGTGGGTCGCGACGCTTCGCTTCCACCTCAACCTGCCGACCTATCCCGACGGTGCCTGGTTCTTCAGCCCGATGGGATGGCAGTTCCTGTTCATCCTTGGCGCCTGCCTGGGCTTCCCGCGCGAGCGCCCCTGGCTGCCGTTTCTGTCGCGACCGTGGCTGGTCTGGGTCTGCGCGGCGATCCTGGTCCTGAGCGCGTCCTCGAAGCTGTTCTTCTGGCTGCAGTACGCCTACAGCCTGGACTGGCCGCGGCTCAGCCGGGTGCTCTACTGGGGCGCCGGCGGCACCAAGACCGCGCTGGGCGTTTACCGGCTCGTTAACTTTCTCGCCCTAGCCTACATGGCCGCCTACCTGGTCAACCCCGCCGCCGCCTGGCTGCGATCGAACCTGGCGAAGCCCGTCGTGTGGATGGGCCAGAACTCGCTTTACATCTTCTGCCTGGGTATATTCCTGTCGTATTTGGGCCATTTGATCCTGGTAGAGGTCAACTCGGGAACGCCGGCCCATATCGGCGTCTCGGTGGCCGGGGTGGCGGTGATGGCGGCAGTGGCGGCCACGATGACATGGGTCAGGCGGACCGAGCGGAGCCGGAAGGCGGCATGAGGATCGCGACCTTGAGCAAGCGCTTGCACCGCCTGTCGATCTTGGCGGCGGCCCTGGGCCTGGTCCTGGCGGCGGCGATGCCGGCGTCGGCCAACGAATCGACCGTGGCCGAGCAGTGCAAGGTGCCGTTCGACCTGATCGACGACCTGGCCTCCTTTCCGAACACCGCCAGGCAGATCGTCGCCGAGCGCCGGCTGACGGTCGTGGCGCTGGGCGCATCGAGTACCCAGGGCACGGCAGCCTCCAGCCCGGAGAAGGCGTGGCCGTCGCGATTTGCCGAGATCCTGGGCGGGCGGCTTTCGGCGATCGAGGTCCGGGTCGTCAACCTGGGCATGCGCGGCCAGACCGCGCGCGACATGGTCGACCGCCTGGCGCGCGACGTGGCGCCGCTGAAGCCCGCGATGATCGTCTGGGAGACCGGCACGGTCGAGGCGGTGCGCGCCACCGATCCGGCCGAGTTCGCCCACGTGCTGATGGAAGGCGTCGACGCGATGGCGCAGCTAGGCGCCGACGTGATCCTGATGGATCCGCAATACGCGCGCACCACAGCGCGCCTGATCAACTTCCAGCCCTATCTCGATGCGCTGCGGCTGACGGCGGGACTGCCCGATGTCAACCTGTTCCCGCGCCACGAGGTCATGCGGTACTGGGCGGAAACCGGCCGGCTGATGCCCCGCACGCGCGAGGAGATGACCAAGGGCAACGACGATCTCTACGACTGCATGGCGCAGCTTCTGGCCGAGGTCGTCGACCGCGGCCTGCGCCAGGCCGCCCACGCCCAGCGCCGCTAGGGGCGGCGCGATGGCGGCCGGCATCCCGACTGGCATCCCGACTGGCAATCCGGCACGCCCGGCCCCATCTCCCCTGCCATGAGCACGCCCGAGAAAATCGACAATCCGCGCGCGATCGTCGACCGGCGCGCCTTGATGGGCGAGGCCGAGACGGTCGCGAGGCTTCCGGACAGCCGGCGCCGGGCGGCGCTGCTGGCGTTGCTCAAGAAAGCCATGAAGCACGGCCAGGAGGAGATCCGCCGGCGCTTCGACGCCAACAACATCGGCGGCGAGGTGATGCGCGCCTCCGCGTTGCTGGTGGACCAGGTCGTGCGCGTGCTGTTCGATTTCGCCAGCCTGCGCGAATTCCCCGCGCCCAACCCGACCAAGGGCGAGCAGTTGTCGATCGTCGCGGTGGGCGGCTATGGCCGCGGCGAACTGGCACCCAGGTCGGACGTCGACCTGCTGTTCCTGCTGCCCTACAAGCAGACGCCGCGCGGCGAGCAGATCGTGGAGTACATGCTCTACGTGCTGTGGGACCTGGGCTTGCAGGTCGGCCACGCCACCCGCTCGATCGACGAATGCCTGCGCCAGGCCAAGGCCGACATGACGATCCGCACCGGCCTGCTGGAATCGCGCTTCATCTGGGGCGACCAGGACCTCTATCGCGAGCTGAAGAAGAAGTTCGACGCGCGGTTCCTTGCCGGCAATCGCGCCGATTTCATCGAGGCGAAGCTGAAGGAGCGCGACGAGCGCCACCAGCGCCTGGGCGATTCGCGCTACGTGCTGGAGCCGAACATCAAGGACGGCAAGGGCGGCCTGCGCGATTTGCACACGCTGACCTGGCTGGCCAAGTACCTCTACAAGATCGGCGAGCCCGAGGCGCTGGTCGCGCGCGGCGTGCTGTCGGCCGAGGAGGCGCGCACCTTCGTCAAGTCGCGCGAGTTCCTGTGGTGCCTGCGCTGCCATCTGCACTATTCGACCGGGCGGCCCGAGGAGCGGCTGACCTTCGACGTGCAGTCCGAGATCGCGCGGCGCATGGGCTACACCGACCACGCCGGCACCAAGCGCGTCGAGCGGCTGATGAAGCACTACTTCCTGGTCGCCAAGGACGTCGGCGACCTGACGCGCGTGTTCTGCGCGGCGATCGACGCCGAGACCAAGCGCGCGCCCCTGTCGGGGCTGCGCCGCATGGCGCCGTGGCGGCGCGACTTCGGCGACTTCGTCGTCGACCAGGGGCGGCTCGACGCCAAGCGCGACAACACCTTCCTGGCCGATCCGGTCAATTTCCTGCGGCTGTTCCAGGTGGCGCAGGCCAACGGCCTGGACCTGCATCCGCAGGCGCTTCGGCTGGTACGGCGCGACCTGCGCCTGGTCAACACGCGCCTGCGCCAGAACCCCGAGGCCAATCGGCTGTTCCTGGAAATGCTGACCAGCGAGCACGATCCGGAGACGACGCTGCGGCGCATGAACGAGGCCGGCGTGCTGGGCCGCTTCGTGCCCGACTTCGGCCGTGTGGTCGCCCAGATGCAGTACGACATGTACCACGTGCATACGGTCGACGAGCACACGATCTATGCCATCGGCATCCTGCACCGCATCGAGAAGGGGCTTCTGAAGGAAGACCATCCGGTATCGAGCGAGGTGGTGCACAAGATCCTGTCGCGCCGGGTGCTGTACCTGGCCGTGCTGCTGCACGACATCGCCAAGGGGCGCGGCGGCGACCATTCGGTGCTGGGCGAGCAGGTGGCGAACGAGCTGTGCCCGCGGCTGGGGCTCAGCGAGGAGGAAACCGCGACGGTGGCGTGGCTGGTGCGCTACCACCTGCTGATGAGCTATGCCGCGTTCAAGCGCGACATCGACGACCCCAAGACCGTGGCCGACTTCTGCGCCCTGGTGCAGAGCCCCGAGCGGCTGCGCCTGCTGCTGGTGCTGACCGTGGCCGACATCCGCGCCGTCGGACCCAACGTGTGGAACAACTGGAAGGCCACGCTGCTGCGCGAGCTCTACTGGCGCGCGGAAGAGGCGCTGTCGGGCGGGCTGGCCGCCGCCGGCAAGGGGTTGAAGGCGCGCGCCGAGGCCAGGCTCGACGAACTGCGCGGCGAGCTGAAGGACTGGACCGACGCGGAATTCGCGCATCACCGCGAGCGGTGCGGCCCGGCCTACTGGCTCGGTTTCGACACCCAGACGCTGGCGCGCCATGCCCGCATGATCCGCCGCGCCGACCGCGAGCAGGCGCCCTTGAGCGTCGACACCAAGGTCGACCGGCCGCGCGCGATCACCGAGGTCACGATCTACACCGAGGACCATCCCGGCCTGTTCAGCCGCATCGCCGGCGCGCTGGCCTTGAGCGGCGCCAACATCGTCGAGGCGCGCATCTTCACCACCAACGACGGCATGGCGCTGGACACGTTCTCGGTGCAGGGCGCGGACGGCGGTGCCTTCGACCGGCCGGACAAGCTGGCCCGGCTCGCCACCCGCATCGAGCAAAGCCTGTCCGGCAAGCTGATGCCGCGCCAGGAACTGGCCAAGCCGCCGGCGATCCAGAGCCGCACCCGCGTCTTCAAGGTGCCGCCGCGCGTGCTGATCGACAACAAGGCGAGCGCGACGCATACCGTCGTGGAGGTCAACGGCCGCGACCGGCCGGGCCTGCTCTACGACGTGACGCGGGCGCTCACCGCCAGCAACCTGCAGATCTCCTCGGCCCGCATCTCGACCTATGGCGAGAGCGTCGTGGACGTGTTCTACGTCAAGGACATCTTCGGCATGAAAGTGGACGAGGAGCACAAGCTGGCGAAGCTGCGCGAGCAGCTGCTGGCGGCGCTCGCCGACCCGGCGCCTGCCACGGCCGCCCCGCCGGAAGAGCCCCCCGCCCGCCGCCGTACCGCCCCGGCGCGCGCCCGCGTCGCGGCCGAATAGTCCGAGCCGCTCTATTGCGCCATTCCCTCCGAGTGATATCATAGTGTAATCAACGGAGGATGCGATGGCTCAGGTCGTGATCCGCAACATCGACGACGACGTGATCGAGCGCCTGCGCGAGCGCGCCAAGGCGCGCAAGCAGTCGCTGGAGCAGACCTTGCGCGAGGCATTGTCGGCGGCGGCGCGTCCCACGCGCGAGGAAGTGCTAAAGGAGTTGGCGCGCATACGCGCCATGGCCCCCAAGCGCCGCAATCGGCGCCTGACCGCGCAGGAGATCATCCGCGAGGATCGGGATAGCCATTGACCCTGATCGTCGACGCCAGCGTCGGACTGAAATGGTTCAGCGACGAAGACGATACCGATCGGGCGCTCGCGTTGCTCGGAACCAGCGAGCGTTTGATCGCGCCCGATCTTGTAGTGTCCGAGATATGCAACGGCGCGTGGCGGCTGGTCCGCGTCAAAGAGATGCGGGAGATGCAATTGGCCTCGATCGCACCAGCCCTGGCCGCCACATTCGATGAATTGTTTCCGTCCATGCCGCTAGCCGGTCGTGCTCTCGCGATCGCGCGATCGCTGGACCATCCCGTCTACGATTGCTTCTACCTCGCGCTCAGCGAGCTGACGGATGCCGCCGTCGTTACGGCGGATGAGCGATTGCTTCGCCGGATCAAGGGAACCGCGTGGAAATCCCGCGCGCGGCCCCTCGGCACGGCGGAGTGAGCATCGGGTTTGCCTACCCGTTTCGTCATGACCGGGCTTGACCCACGGCTGTCCGGTCTGCGGCTTCCGACTCCCCAAGTCGTCATGCCCGGGCATGACGAACTTGGGGTAGATCGCGGCGCTCGATCGCGGATCGAGCCAGCCTGACCCATGGCCCTTCTGCGCGGCATCGCCACGATCGGCGCCAACACGATGGCCAGCCGCGTGCTGGGCTTCGTCCGCGACGTGATGATGGCGGCGCTGGTGGGCGCGGGCGGCATGGCCGACGCGTTCTTCGTCGCCTTCCAGTTCCCCAACCTGTTCCGCCGCCTGTTCGCCGAGGGCGCGTTCAATTCGGCCTTCGTGCCGCTGTTCGCCGGCACCTTGCAGACGCAGGGCCAGGACGCCGCGCGGGAATTCGCCGGGCGCGCATTGTCGGTGCTGCTGGCCGTGGTGATCCCCTTCACCATCCTGGTCGAGATCGCCATGCCCTGGCTGATGCTGGGCTTCGCGCCGGGCTTCGCGGCCGATGCGGGGAAGTTCGCGCTGGCCGTGCAGTTCACGCGCATCTGCTTTCCCTACCTTCTGTTCATGGCGCTGGTGTCGATGCTGGGCGCGGTGGTCAACGCGATCGATCGCTTCGCCGTGGCCGCCGCGGCGCCGATTCTGCTGAACATCATCATGATCCTGGCGCTGCTGGGCCCCGTGCACTGGACCACCACGTCCGGCCACGCGCTGGCCTGGGCCGTGGCGCTGGCCGGCATCGCGCAGTTCCTGTGGCTGGCGCAGGACGCGGCGCGCGCCGGCATGCTGCCCAGCCTGCCCGCGCCGCGGTTGACGCCCGACATCCGCCGGCTGTTCGCGCTGATGCTGCCGGGTATCTTCGGCGCCAGCGTGTTCCAGCTCAACCAGTGGCTCGGCACGGTGCTGGCCTCGCTGCTGCCCTCGGGCGCGATCTCGTATCTCTGGTACGCCGACCGGGTCAACCAGTTGCCGCTGAGCGTGGTGGGGGTGGCGGTCGGGGTGGCGCTGCTGCCGCTGCTGTCGCGGCAGTTGCGCGCGGGCGCGCTGGACGCGGCGCGCGCCAACCAGAACCGGGCGATCGAATTCGCGCTGCTGCTGACCCTGCCGGCCGCCGCGGCGCTGCTGGTGTCGGCCTGGCCGATCATCGCCGTCCTGTTCCAGCGCGGCGCCTTCGACTGGCAGGCGACCGACCGGACCGCCGCGACGCTGACCGCGTTCGCCACCGGGTTGCCGGCCTATGTGCTGATCAAGGCCCTGTCGCCCGGCTTCTTCGCGCGCGAGGACATGACCACGCCGGTGAAAATCGGCGTCGCGTCGATGGTGGTCAACATCACCGTGGCGGCGGCGCTGATGATTCCGTTCCAGCAGATCGGCATCGCGGTCGCGACCTCGGCCTCGGCCTGGGTCAACGCGCTGGCGCTGGGCTGGGTGCTGTGGCGGCGCGGGTTCCTTGAGCCGGACGCGCGGCTGAAGGCGCGGCTGGTGCGCATCGTGGCCGCGACGCTGCTGATGGCCGCCGCCCTGGCGGCGACGCAGTGGGGCTTGGACGAACAGTTCCGCGCGTCCACGCTGAATCGCGTGGCCGCGCTTTGCGTGCTGATCGGCACCGGCCTGGCGGTGTTCGGCGCGGCGTGCCTGGCATTGGGGGCGGCGCGCCTTGGCGACTTGCGCGCCGCGTTCGGCCGCAAGACTTGACCTGAGGCGAGCCCAGCCGTCATAAAGCCAGCCCCTTTCCCGACCCGATTCCACGCGAGGTTCGGCGCATGAGCTTGATCTTCTCCGGCATCCAGCCCACAGGAAACCTGCACCTGGGAAACTACCTGGGCGCGCTGCGCAACTTCGTGCGGCTGCAGGACAGCTATGACTGCATCTTCTGCGTTGTGGACATGCACGCGATCACGCTGTGGCAGGAGCCGGCCGAGCTCGGAAAGTCGACGCGCGAGGTCGCCGCGGCGTTCCTGGCCGCCGGCATCGACGCCAGGAAGCACATCCTGTTCAACCAGAGCCAGGTGCGCGTCCACGCGCAGCTCGCCTGGATCTTCAACTGCGTCGCGCGCATCGGCTGGCTGAACCGCATGACGCAGTTCAAGGAGAAGGCCGGCAAGGACCGCGAGAACGCCTCGGTGGGCTTGTACGTCTATCCGGTGCTGATGGCGGCCGACATCCTGGCCTACCGGGCGACGCATGTTCCCGTCGGCGACGACCAGAAGCAGCATCTGGAGCTGGCGCGCGACATCGCGCAGAAGTTCAACAACGACTTCGGCCAGCCGTTCTTCCCGATCATCGAGCCGATCATCCAGGGCGAGGCCACGCGCGTGATGTCCCTGCGCGACGGCATGAAGAAGATGAGCAAGTCGGACCCCTCCGACTACAGCCGCATCAACATGACCGACAGCGCCGAGACGATCGCGCTGAAGATCCGCAAGGCCAAGACCGACCCGCACCCCCTGCCCGAAACCCTGGCCGAGCTGGAGAAGCGCCCGGAGGCCGACAACCTGGTCGGCATCTATGCCGCGCTGTCGGACAAGACGCGCGAGGACGTGCTGCGCGAGTTCGCCGGCGCGCAGTTCTCGGCCTTCAAGGGCGCGCTGTCGGACCTGGCGGTCGCGGTGCTGGGCCCGATCGGCGCCGAGATGCAGCGGCTGATGAAGGATCCCGGCCATGTCGACCGGGTGCTGCGCGACGGCGCGGACCGCGCCACCGCGCTGGCCGAGCCGGTCCTGGCCGAGGTCGAGCGCATCGTCGGCTGGCTGAAGCCCTAGTGCCCCGAACCCGACGTTCGCCATCTCTCGATCGCAAGACCGGAGGCGAACTTCGGAATCGGGACGCTAGCCGGGAGCCGCCACGATGGTCGCGGCGAGGCCCCCGAGTCGCGAGGCGCCGAGTTCCAGCCGCCATCCATAGGCTTCCAGCACGTCCTGGACGATCGCCAGCCCCAGCCCCGCGCCGTCGCCGCGTCCGTCCAACCGCTGGCCACGTTCCAGGATCCGCGGATAGTCGGCGGCCGCGACCCCCGGACCGTCGTCCTCGACCGACAACATCGGCCGGCCGTCGCCGATCGCGGTGACGCGCACCACGCCGTTGGCGTGGCGCGCGGCGTTTTCCATCAGGTTGCCCAACACCTCCGCCAGATCGGACCGTTCGAAAGGCAGCGCGATGTCAGCGGGAATCCGCATCTCGAACGCGACGGTTTCCCCGAGGGGCGTACGGGCGAGGGTCGCCATCAGGCTCTCCACCAGCGGCCGAACCGCCGTCGCCTGCGACGTCCGGATCCGCACCGCGCCGCCGAGACGCACGCGAACCAGTTCGCGGTCGACGTGCCGCCGCATCGTCTCGGCGAGGTCGTCCACATCGCGCGCGATGTCGAGGTCGCCTTTTTCGCGCAGCCGCCGGGCGTCGGCGGCGAGCGCGGCCAGCGGCGTCTTCAGCCCATGGGCAAGGTCGGCGGCGCGGGCGCGGGCGCGCGTCACGTCCCGCTCCTGCGTGTCGAGCAGGGCATTCACCTCGTCGATCAGCGGACGTACCTCCATGGGTACCGCCGTGTCCAAGCGGCGGAACCTGCCGTCGCGGATGGCGGAGACGCCGGCGCGGACGGCGCCAAGCGGACGCAGCCCGAGCTCGATCTGGACCCATGCTGCCAGGCCAAGCGCGACGGCGAGCATCCCCAGCGCCAACACCAGGTCGGCGGCGAAATCGCGCCGCGCGGCGGCGACCCGCGCCAAGTCGGCGGCCACGGCGAGGCGGATGCCGTGGGTCCCGCCAGCCGCCGTCATCTGCACGCGCCGCTCGGCGACCAGCAGCCGCGCGCCGCCGGGCCCGGGCAATTCGTGATTATGTACGGTGGCGGAATCGGGCGAGTCGCGCGCCAATGCCAGCGCGACGTCCCACAGCGAACGCGAACGAAGCAGTTGTGCGCCGTCGTCGCCGACCTGCCAATACAGGCCGGACAGCGGGTCGGCGAAGCGCGGGTCGGCCGGCGGCCGGACGACGACGATGCGTCCCTGGGCATCGACGTCGATGCCGGCCGCGAGTTGGCGCAAATGGACGTCGAGATCGTCGCCCAGGCTGCGCAATGCCTGGCGTTCGAACAGCACGACCAGGCCTAGGCCCGCGGCGGCCAGCGCCGCCAGGATGGTGACCACGGCGCCCAACGCCAACCTCAGGCGCAACGAGCCGACCCTCATCAATCCTCCGCGGCGATAAGATAGCCAAACCCGCGCCGAGTCTCGATCAGGGACGGCGGCAACTTGCGCCGCACCCGGCCCAGGAGCACCTCGAGCGCGTTCGACTCGCGCTCGCTGTCGTGGCCATAGACATGGTCCATCAGTTCCTGCTGCGGCACGACCCGCCCGCGATTCAGCATCAGATACGTTACCAGCCGATATTCCAGCACGGACAGCGCGACCGGCAGCCCAGCGACCGACACCCGCATTTGGCGCGGATCCAGCTGGACCGCGCCGGCGCTCAGCACCGGCGCGGCCACGCCGGAAGAACGCCTGATGATCGCCCGCAGCCGGGCCAGCAGCTCCTCGACGCGGAACGGTTTGGGCAGGTAGTCGTCCGCCCCGGCATCGATTCCCTCGACCCGCTCGGCCCAGTCTCCACGCGCGGTCAGCACAAGCACCGGCACCATGCGCTTGCCCTGGCGCCACCGCTTGAGCACGGAAAGTCCGTCCATGCCGGGCAAGCCAAGGTCGAGCACGATCGCGGCGTAGTCCTCGGTGTCGCCGCGGAACCAGGCATCCTCGCCGTCGGCCACCAGTTCCGGCACGTAGCCGGCGGATCGCAGCGCGGCGGCGACATCCGCGGCGATGCGCGGGTCGTCTTCCACCACCAACACGCGCATCACTTCTCCTTGATACGCTCGATCGCGGCGCTGGTGGCGTCGACCTGGACCTCGTAGACCCGTCCGGCGCCATCGATCACGCGAAATTCGTACAACCAGCGCCCCTTGCTTTGCTCCAGCTCGACGCGCACCACCTCGCCCGGCAGCCGCGGGCGCACGGCGTCGAGGATGGCCGACAATGGCCGTATCTCGTTGCGTTCCAGCGCGCGGCGAGCGCGGTCGTGGTCGGCGCGTTCGTCCGCGCGGCCGGGGCCGCCGCCCGCGAGGCCGAGAAGCATCGAGCAGACAACCGCGAGCCACGGCAGCAAGCGCATTTTCCGGCAAATCCCTGGCAGTTTCGCCGCTCGATCCTGCCGCAACCCGGCTGACGAAACGCTGTCATCGTCCGTCAGCTTGCCGACGCCGGCCCTGTGCGAGGTTGCGCGTGCTCGCCCGCCGGATAGGCCGGAGGGCGCGTACCCCAAAGGAGCCGCCATGCGCAAGACCGCCATCATCGCCACCGCCGTCCTCACCGCTGCCATCGTCGCCATCGCGACCGGGCCCGCCGCGCTGGCGGGCAGTCTCGACCGTCCCTGCACCGCCGCGTCCAAGGACAAATGGATGTCGCTCGACCAGCTCAAGGCGAAGGTCGAGGCCCAGGGCTACAAGGTCGGCAAGGCAAAGATGAAGAATACCTGCGCCGAAATCTACACGATGGATCCCGCGGGCGCGCGGGTCGAGCTGTTCCTGGACCCAGCCAGCGGCGAGATCGTCGCGAAGATGTAGGCGATCGACGATGTCGACGACGCAACTAGCGAACGAAGCCGGCGGCGCCATGCCGCCGGCGACGGTTCGGGTGTGGGACCCGTTCGTGCGGACGTTCCACTGGACCACCGCCGGTCTGTTCGTGCTGGCCTATGCCACGGGCGACCGCGTCGAGTGGCTCCATCTGCTCGCCGGATACTCCATCGCGGCCCTGGTCGCGTTGCGGACGGTTTGGGGTCTGGTCGGGCCGCGCCATGCGCGGTTCTCCGATTTCGTGCGCCATCCGCGCACCGTTCGCGCGTACCTGTCGGACATGATGCGCCTGCACGCGCGTCGTCATCTCGGCCACAATCCAGCCGGCGGCGCGATGACGGTGGCGTTGCTGGCGATGCTGGCGTCCATCGCCGTCACCGGGCACCTCATGACCACCGACGCCTTTTGGGATTCGGAATGGATGGAGGAGTTGCACGCGTTCCTGGCCCATGCCGTGCTCGGCCTCATCGCGCTGCATCTGCTTGGCGTCGCGTTCGCCAGCCTCGCGCATCGCGAGAACCTGGTGCGGGCAATGATCACCGGATGCAAACGCTCGGAGCCGGGCGCATAGGCAATGGCGGGCGCGAGTTGCGCCATGCTAACCTGGTTCCCATGTCCAATTCCGGTTGCAAGAAAAGAAGATGCCTCTGACCGCCTGGCGGCGTTGCCGGGGCGCCGCCGCGGCACTGCTGGTTGCTGCGGGGTGCGGGACAGGCCTTGCGGCCGAACCCGCGCGCCCGGTCGACCGCGCGCTGGTCGGCACCTGGGACGGATCGGGCACGATCCTGACCAGCTCGCTGCGGAAGTCAGGCAGCTTCACGCTGCGGATCGAGCCTGACGGTCGCTACATCCTGGTCCTGCGCGCGATCGACGACTTCGCGATCGACTGGGGTCCGTGGACCACGAGCCAGGACAAGTTCGCGCGCACCGACAGCACGGGCATGGAGGACCAGGGCACCTATCGGCGCATCGGCGAGGTGTTCCTGGTCACGTCGATCTTCGGCACGTTCGAATTGCGGCCCGCCCGCGACAAGCAGGACGCGCTGTTCCAGGGCCTGGGCAACCTGATGCGCATCCCGCCGACGCCGGCGATCAGCGACTGGACGGCCCGTGCCGCCGCCTGGGCGATGCTGTGGCAGTCCGACGCGGCGCTCGACCAGGTCGAGGCGTCGCGGCTTGCCGAGAACGCCACGCTGGCGCCCTACAGCGAACTCGGCATGACTTTCTATTCCGCCGCCGTCGGGCGTTTCCTGCAGCTTTCGCCGTCGCAAAATGGCACGCTGACCAGCGCGATCGGCCCGCGTGGCGCGCGCGCGCCGGCGCCGCGGCCGATCCCCGTGCCGATCGTCGATCTGTCCGAGATGCTGCGCGATGCGCGGGCCGCCGGCTTCACCGGCCGTTACACCTCGGCGGTCCTGCGGGTGTTCGGCGAAACGCCCGAACAGTCGCGCCCGCAATGGTCGGCGAACGTCGCCGGCGGCGGCCTTGGCCGCCAGTGCTTCGATCTCGCCGCCCGGTTGCTGACGGACTGCGCGCCGCCGGCCGATGACGCCGCGAGGGACTACGCGGCGCTTTCCGCCCGCGCCACCCAGGCGTGGCAATGGATTCAGGCGCAGTGGGCCCAGGGCCTGACGGAAGGATCGACCTGGTCGCTGGAGGCCAGCGAAACGGCGCGGTGCAAGGCGGAAGGCGGCACCTACCGGGACGCCGCCTGTAGCGCCGCCGACGGGCGCAGGATTTTCCCGTGAATCCGAACCGCTTATGGTGCAGTGCGATAGTAGCTTGACTTTTCGGGGCGAATCCCCCATATAGCCGCCAACTTGGTTTCTCGCGATAGCGCGACGCGCCGCTTATGCCGGTCTTAAGGATTGGTTCCCCGGCGCCTCATCCCGAGACAACTTCCCTGAACTTGGCTGTCCCAGTCGCGCTTGGGTAGCTGCGACTGGCGCCGTCCGCGTCAAGCCCCGGAAAGGCTTGCGACGGCCAAAGGAAATAGTTTGACCACGACCCACTCCACCTTCGCCACGCTCGGCCTCGCCGAGCCGATCGCCCGCGCCCTCAGCGCGGAAAACTACACGACCCCGACCCCGATCCAGGCCCAGGCCATCCCGCTGGTGATGGAAGGCCGCGACCTTCTGGGCATCGCCCAGACCGGCACCGGCAAGACGGCGGCCTTCGCGCTGCCGATCCTCCATCGCCTGGCCGCCAACCGCGCCGCCCCCGGGCAGCGCGGCGCGCGCGCCCTGGTGCTGGCGCCGACGCGGGAACTGGCGATCCAGATCGCCGAAAGCTTCCGCGCCTACGGCCGCCACCTGGGCCTGCGCCAGGCCATCGTGTTCGGCGGCGTCGGGCATCGCCCGCAGATCGACGCCATGGCGCGCGGCGTCGACATCCTGGTCGCCACGCCCGGCCGCCTGTTGGACCTGATGAACCAAGGCTATGTGCGGCTGGAGCGGGTATCGCACCTCGTCCTCGACGAGGCCGACCGGATGCTCGACATGGGCTTCATCCGCGACGTGCGCAAGATCGTCGCCACCCTGCCGAAGGCGCGCCAGTCGCTGCTGTTCTCGGCCACCATGCCGACCGATGTCGCGCGGCTTGCCGCCGACCTCCTGAACGCGCCGGCGCGCGTCGAGGTGACCCCGGCGTCCACGCCGATCGAACGCATCGACCAACGCGTCTATCACGTCGAGGCGTCGCGCAAGCGCGACCTGCTTGCCGGGCTGCTGGCCGACCGCGCGATGGCGCGGGTGATCGTGTTCACCCGCACCAAGCACGGCGCCGACCGCGTGACGCGCCAGCTCGAGCAGTCGGGCATCGACGCCGCCGCGATCCACGGCAACAAGTCGCAGAACCAGCGCCAGCGCACGCTGGCCGGCTTCCATTCCGGCCAGTTGCGCGTGCTGGTGGCCACCGACATTGCCTCGCGCGGCATCGACGTCGACGACGTCACCCACGTCGTCAACTTCGACCTGCCGCACGAGCCCGAGAGCTATGTCCACCGCATCGGCCGCACCGCGCGCGCCGGCGCCACGGGGGTGGCGATCTCGCTGTGCGATCCGAGCGAGCGCGGCAGCCTGCGCGCGATCGAGCGGCTGACGCGGCGCAAGCTGACGGTGATCGGCGAGGAATTGCCGATGCCGGCGAACGACCAGGCTGCCGACGAGCGCGACCAGGCGCAGCGGCCGTTCAAGCACCGCGGCGACGGGCGGCGCCCCGGCGGCGACACGCCCAAGGGCCCGCGCAACCGCGGGCGCTTCCGCTTCGATCGCGGCCGCCGCGCCGCCTGATCGAGCGCAACAACGGGAGCAGCCGATGGCAAAGGAAGAATTGATCGAGTTCGAGGGCGCGGTGGAAGAGGTGCTGCCGGAGCGGCGCTTCCGCGTGCGCCTCGACAACGGGCACCAGATCCTGGCCTACACCTCGGGCCGCATGAGCAAGGCGAAGATCCGCACCCTCGCCGGCGACCGGGTGACGGTCGAGATGACGCCCTATGACCTGGACCGCGGGCGCATCGTCTTCCGCCACAAGGACGAGCGCGCCAGCGCCATGCCGTCCTCGGCCGGTCCGCAGCAGCGCAAGCGCTGGCGGTAGATCCGCCGGCGACCGGTCAGGGCATGTCGGCGAGCGGGTCGTAGCGCTCGGTCAGCAGCGCCCATTCCTGGGCGTTCAGCGCCTGGTATTGCTGCCAGTTGTCGACCCGGGCGCGTGAGACGTGGACGCGCGCAGTATCGGGATCGGCCATAACCGAAGGACTAGCGATCGCTAAAATTTTCGGCGAATGCCGGCAAGCCTATTCGTCGAGGCGCCGCATTTCGGCCGCGCGCACGCCGATTGCGTTGGCATGCGCGGCCAGCGCTGCCCGATCCTCGTCGGCCCGGGGACGCGGTTCGAGCATCCATTCCTGCCCCGCATGCCCGCGCGCCAGCATGACCGTCGCGGGCTTGCCCGTGCGGCGCATCGTGGGCGCGAAGTAGCGGATCGCGTAGCCGATGCGCCGTCCGTCGCTGCGATTGGGGTTCGAGGAATGCACCAGCTCGAACTGGTGCAGCGACGCCTCGCCCGCCCGCAGCACGACGTCGACCGCCATGCGCCCGTCGACCGCGAGCCGCACGGTCTCGCCCTGCGAGCTGAGGTCGTGCTCGGCATGGGTCTCGTCATGGGCGAGGCGCCCGAGCCGGTGGCTGCCGTCGAGGAAGCGCATGGCGCCGTTCTCGACTGTCGCATCGGTCAGCGCGACCCAGGCCGTGACGAGCGCGGAGCCTTCGAGCCCGTAGGTGTAGGAATCCTGGTGCCAGGCGATGTAGGCCGGATCATGCGCGTCCTTGATGAACAGCGAACTGCTCCACACCAGGATGTCCGGCCCGATCAGGTCCTCCACGGCGTCGAGCAGCGCGGGGTGATGCACGATGCGGTCGAGCCAGGTGAACAGCAGGTGCGGCTTGACCCGGAACAGGCCGTAGTTGCGCTGGCGCTTGGTAAGGCCCGCATGCGCGGCCTCGGCCGCTTCCAGCGCGCGCCGGCCTGCGTCGGCTTCCGCACGGGACATGACGCGCACCGGAAAGGCGAAGCCGCGGTCGCGGAAATCGGCGCGCTGCCCGTCGGTCAGGCGCTTGGCCATGCCTATTCCTTCCCGCTGACCCCCGCCTCGGCGAAGGTCGCCATGCCGGTATGGCAGGCGACCGCGCCCTTCAGCACCATCACCGCCAGGGCGGCGCCGGTGCCTTCGCCCAGGCGCATGGCGAGGTCGAGGATCGGGCGCTTGCCGATCCGCTCGCAAAGCCTGGCATGCGCCGGTTCGGCCGAACAATGCCCGACCTGGCAATGGTCCAGCAGGTCGGGGCGCAGCTTGTGGAGCACCGCCGCGGCGGCCGTACAGGTATAGCCGTCGAGCAGCACCGGCAGGCGCGCGAGCCGCGCGGCCAGCACCGCGCCGACGATCGCCGCCAGTTCGCGCCCGCCGAGCGCGGCCAGCACGCCAAGCGGATCGCCGAGCGCCGCGCGGTTGGCCGCCACGCCCGCGGCGACCGCGTCGATCTTTCGCTTCAGCCCCTCGCCCTGGACCCCGGTGCCGGGCCCGACCCAGTCCGCCGCCGCGCCGCCGAACAGCGCGTGCGCCAGGGCCGCGCCCGACGCGGTGTTGGCGATGCCCATCTCGCCCAGGCACAGCACGTCGAGCCCGGGCTCGACCGCCATCATGCCGTAGGCGACGGCGTGCGCGCATTCCTCCTCGTCCATCGCCGGCCCCAGCGTGAAATCGGCGGTGGGCCGGTCCAGGTCCATCTCATAGACCCGCAGATCGGCGTCGATCGCCTTGCAGAGCTGGTTGATCGCCGCCCCGCCGGCCACGAAGTTCTTCACCATCTGCGCCGTCACCGCGGCCGGATAGGCCGATACGCCCTGCGCCGCAACGCCGTGATTGCCGGCGAAGACCGCGACCCGGGGCCGGTCGACCCGCGGCGGATGCCGCCCTTGCCAGGCCGCCAGCCATTGCGTCAGGACTTCGAGCCGTCCGAGCGCGCCGGGCGGCTTGGTCAACTGGCCCTCGCGTTGGGCGGCCGCCTGCATCGCCTGCTGGTCGGGACCGGGCAGCTCGGCGAGCAGCGAGCGGATCTCGGCGAAGCTGGCGACGGGCTGACGGGACATGCGGGCTCCGGCTGGGCGCACTGACGCGGGCAGGCCGCTCGTCTATAACGGGCGCAGGATCATTCGGCCAGGGGCGCGACGCCGCCGGCCTGGGACCAAGCGATGCTGACCGACCTGCCGCCACCCAAGGAAAACCTGGCCACGGCCTGGATGCGCGACCTGAAGATCGCGATGATCTTCTTCACCCGCGTGCCGGTGGCCTATGACGGCGCGCTGGGCCTGCCCGAGCTGAAGCGCGCCTGGCGCGCGGTTCCGCTGGTCGGCGCGGTGATCGGCGCGGTCGGCGCCGGCGTCTATGCCGCCGCGCATCGCCTGGGCCTTGGCCCGACGATCGCCGCGGTCCTGGCGGTGATGGCGACGACGCTTCTCACCGGCGCGCTGCACGAGGACGGGCTGGCCGATTTCGTCGACGGCGGCGGCGGCGGGCGCGACCGCGCGGGGCGGCTGGAGATCATGCGCGACAGCCGCATCGGCACCTACGGCGTGCTGGCGCTGGGCTTCACCGGCGCGCTGCGCATCGCAGCGCTGGCGACGATCGCCGCCCCCTATGCCGTGGCGGTGGTGCTGATCGCGGTCCATGCCGTGTCGCGCGCGGCAATCCCTCTTGCCATGACGCGCATGGACCCCGCGCGCGGCGACGGGCTGGCGGCGGATGCCGGCAAGCCCGCGCCGACGACCCTGGCGATTGCGCTGGGCCTGGCGGCGGTGCTGGCGCTGGGGCTTTTGGGCGGCGTCGCTGGAGCTTGTGTCCTGCTGGTCGCCTGCATGGCAGCAATGATCGTCGCGGCGGTGGCGCGGCGCCTCGTCGGCGGCTATACCGGCGACGTCCTGGGCGCCGTGGAGCAGGCGGCCGAGGTTTCGATCCTGGTGGCATTGGCAGGTTTGAGCGGGGCGACATGAGCGATTTGAAGATCACGCGCTGGTGGTGGGTGCGCCATGCCCCGGTGACCGAGGACGGCGGCTGCGTCTATGGCCAGTCCGACCCGCGCGCCAACTGCACGGATGTCGAGTCGTTCAAGGCGCTGGCCGGCATCCTGCCGCGCGACGCGGTGTGGGTGGCGAGCAATCTGCGCCGCACGCACCAGACCGCCGAGGCGGTCGTCGCCCAGGGGCTCAAGGGCCCGAAGATCATGGTGGAGCACGACCTGGCCGAGCAGAGCTTCGGCGAATGGCAAGGCCAGAACCGCAAGATGATCTACCAGACCCACGGCCTGCCGCACGAGTTCTGGCTGGCGCCGGCGCGCACCAGGCCGCCCGGCGGCGAGAGCTTCGTCGAGGTGATCGAGCGCGTGCGGCGCGCCGTCGACCGCCTGTCGGTCGAGCACGCGGGGCGCGACATCGTGGCCTATGCCCATGGCGGCACGATTCGCGCCGCGCTGCAGATCGCCAGCGCCTGCACGCCCGAAGTCGCCCTCAGCTTCGCCATCGACAACCTGTCGCTGACCCGCCTCGACCATATCGACCCGGCGGGCGCGCAGGCGTGCTGGCGGGTCAACGGCGTCAACTACCCGCCGCGCTTCGGCCGCGTGAACGGCGGCGCGGCCGCTTGAGCGACCTGCCGCGCCTGACCCTGATCCTGGGCGGCGCGCGGTCCGGCAAGAGCCGCCACGCCGAGGCGCTGATCGCCCAGGCCGAACGCGGCTGCACCTATATCGCCACGGCCCAGGCGCTGGACAGCGAGATGCGCCGGCGCATCGCCGAGCACCGCGCGCGCCGGCCCGCGCACTGGGCCACGATCGAGGCGCCGATCGACCTTCCCGCCGCGCTTTCCGGCCACGCGCCCGGCTGCGTGGTGCTGGTGGACTGCCTGACCCTGTGGCTGAGCAACATCCTGCTGGCGGAGCGCGACATCGCCGCCGACAGCGATGCGCTCGTCGCGGCGCTGCAGGCGTGCGAAGCGACGGTGATCTGCGTCTCGAACGAGGTGGGCCTGGGCATCGTGCCGGACAACGCGCTGGCCCGTGCCTTCCGCGACGCGCAGGGCCAGCTCAACCAGCGCATCGCCGCCCTCGCCGACCGCGTGGTGCTGATGACGGCGGGGCAGCCGACGGTTGTAAAGGACACCTCATTGCCCAGTGTCTCTTCGCCACGGCCCGCGGTAGTCGCGGCACCGAACCCACGGAAACCACCAAGACACCAAAACACCAAGGTTGAAAGCCCGACGGCGATTCCGTCCAGCCTCGATTCCATCGCACGCGATGTCGTCGATTGCGCCTTTAAGGTCCACTCGACGCTTGGTCCCGGCCTGCTGGAGTCCGTGTATGAGGCGTGTCTGGCCCTTGAGCTGGAATCACGCGGCCATGGCGTGGCGCGGCAAGTACCGGTCCCGATCGTCTATGAAGGGATGAGCCTGAGTGGAGCCTTCCGCATCGACCTGCTCGTGGACAACGCGCTGGTCGTCGAGGTCAAGGCCGCGGAGCAGCCCAACCCATTGTTCGACGCACAGCTCCTGACGTACCTGAAGCTGACCGGCAGGCGGCTTGGCCTTGTCATCAACTTCGACGTCCCCCTTATCAAGGATGGAATCAGGCGATTGGCGCGATAGCCTGCCGATCTCCTTCCTCTTGGTGCCTTGGTGGTTTCTTCGGGCAGGACTGCGGCGACGGGCGCCGGCAGTTGCGGGGAAGCTCCGCCTTCCTGTATGACTCCGCCCGCCGACGGTCCCCGCAAAGGGGCCAAGAGGGAAGCCGGTGCGGGACATCGTCCCAATGCCGGCGCTGCCCCCGCAACTGTGAGCGGCGAGCATCCGGCCGATCGCGGCCACTGCGGCGCATGACGCGCCGCGGGAAGGCCGGTCGGATGCCGAGACCCGCGAGCCAGGAGACCTGCCGTCGGCGAGGACGGATTGTCCGTCACCCGTGATCCGGGCGGGGTGTCCCGGCGAGGTTCGCGTTCGCGATGGCCACCCGCATTCCCGCCACCGTCATCACCGGGTTCCTCGGCGCCGGCAAGACCAGCCTGCTGCGCCACATGCTGGAAACCGCGCGCGGCAAGCGCCTGGCGATCGTCATCAACGAGTTCGGCGACCTGGGCATCGACCGCGAGATCGTCACGGGCTGCGGCATCGAGGCGTGCCGCGAGGAGGACATCGTCGAGCTGGCGAACGGCTGCATCTGCTGCACCGTGGCCGACGATTTCCTGCCCACCATCCAGGCGCTGATCGACCGGCCCGACCCGCCCGACCATATCGTGATCGAGACCTCGGGCCTGGCGCTGCCCAAGCCGCTGGTCAAGGCGTTCAACTGGCCCGAGGTGCGCGCGCGCGTGACGGTGGACGGGGTGATCGCGGTGGTCGACGCCGCCGCCTTCGCTGCCGGGCGCTTCGCCGACGATCCCGAGGCGGTCGAGCGCCAGCGCGCGGCCGATCCCTCGCTCGACCATGACAATCCCCTGGAAGAGGTGTTCGAGGACCAGCTCAACTGCGCCGACCTGGTGGTGCTGAACAAGCGCGATCTGCTGGACGACGGCACGCACGCCGACGTGGCGCGCGAGATCGCGGCGAGCCTGCGCCCGGGCGTCAAGCTGGTCGATTCCGACCACGGCCGCGTGCCGGTCGAGGCGTTGCTGGGCATCGTCGCGGCGGCGGAGGACGACCTGGCGTCGCGCCGCTCGCACCACGACGCCGAGGACGGCGCGCATGACCATGACGACTTCACCAGCTTCTCCATCGACCTGCCGCCGGTCGCCGATACCGAGCGCCTGGTGCAGGACCTGCAGCGCGTCGTCGCCGCCCACGACATCCTGCGCGTGAAAGGTTTCGTCGACGTGCCGGGACGCCCGCGCCGCCAGGTGGTGCAGGGCGTCGGCGACCGCTTCCAGACCTATTACGACCGGGCATGGCGCGACGGCGAGCCGCGCCGCAGCGCGCTTGTGGTGATCGGGCGCCGCGGACTGGATCGCGCGGCGATCGAACGCGCGATCCGCGACGCCGCCGCCTGACATGCACCTGCTGGCCGCCAAGCCGGGCGCGGTCGGCGACGACGATCAAGCCCAAGACCTGGGCCAGACGCCGGGCGACATCGTCGTGCTCAGCGCGGCGGACAGCGAGATCGCCTGCCTCAGCGCCGCGCGGTCGCGCCTCGACGTCGGCGCGCCGGCGCTGCGCCTGGCCAACCTGCTGCGCCTCAAGCACAACCTGTCGGTCGATTTCTATCTCGAACAGGTGGCGGCGCACGCGAAGCTGGTGGTCGTGCGCCTGCTGGGCGGGCGGCGCTACTGGCCCTATGGCGTCGACGAGCTGGTGGCGCTGTCGCGCGGCGGCGGACCGAAGCTGGCCCTGCTGCCCGGCGACGACCAGCCCGACCCGGAATTGCTGGAAGCCTCGACGGTCCCCGCCGAAGCGCAGCATCGGCTGTGGCAGTACCTGGTGCATGGCGGGCTGGAGAATGCGGGCCAGTTCCTGCGCTTCGCCGGCAGCCTGATCGGCGAAGCGCTGGACTGGCGCGAACCCGCGCCGCTGCTGCGCGCGGGCATCCATTGGCCGGGGCGGCCGATGCCCGCGCTCGCCGATTTGCGCCGCGCATGGAAGCCGGATCGGCCAATAGCCGCGATCGTCTTCTATCGCGCGCTGGTTCAGGCCGGGAACACCGAGACGGTCGACGCGTTGGTCGATGCGCTGGACGCGCACGGCTTGAACGCCCTGCCACTCCATGCGGCCGGGCTGAAGGACGCGGTCGCGGCCGCCACGGTCGGCGCGATCCTCGGCGAGGCGCGGCCGGACATCGTGCTGAACATGACCGGCTTCGCCCTCGGCCAGCCGGGCGACCTGTCGCGTCCCCCGCCCTTCGATGCCACCGACGCGCCGGTGCTGCAGCTCGTGGCGTCGCAGGGCGACGCCGAATCCTGGCGCGACGGGAATTTCGGGCTGAAGCCGACCGACATCGCGATGAACGTGGCGCTGCCGGAGATCGACGGTCGCGTGCTGGCGGGCGTCGTGGCGTTCAAGGATGCGACGGCGCGCGATGCGGTGACGCAGGCCGACATCCTGCGCCACCTGCCCGAGCCGGGGCGCGTCGCGCATGTGGCCGGACTTGCCGCCGCCTGGGCGCGGCTGCGCCGCACGCCGGCGGCCGAGCGCCGCGTCGCGCTGATCCTGGCCAACTACCCGAACCGCGACGGCCGCATCGGCAACGGCGTCGGATTGGACACGCCGGCGTCGACCGCAACGATCCTGGGAACCCTGCGCGGCGCCGGCTACGCGGTCGAAGCTGCGCCCGGGGATGGCGCGGCCTTGATGGCGCTGCTGCTGGCGGGCCCGACCAATGCGCGCGATGCCGACCGTTCGGGCGGGGAAGTCCTGCCGCTGGCGGACTATCGGTCCGCGCTCGAAGCCCTTGCACCCACGGCGCGCGATGCGATCACCGCACGCTGGGGCGCACCGCACGCCGACCCGTTCTTCCGCGCCGACCGCGGCGGCTTCGTGCTGCCGCTGCACCGCTTCGGCAACGCGGTTGTCGGGGTGCAACCCGCGCGGGGCTACAACATCGACCCGCAGCAGAGCTATCACGATCCGGCGCTGGTGCCGCCCCACGGATATCTCGCCTTCTACGCCTGGCTGCGCCGGCATTTCGACGCGCATGCCGTGGTGCATGTCGGCAAGCACGGCAATCTGGAATGGCTGCCCGGCAAGTCGATCGCGCTCGACCGCGCGTGCTTTCCCGAGGCGATGCTGGGCGCGCTGCCGCAGCTCTATCCCTTCATCGTCAACGATCCGGGCGAGGGCACGCAGGCCAAGCGCCGCACCTCGGCCGTGATCGTCGATCACCTGACCCCGCCTTTGACCCGCGCCGGCAGCTACGGGCCGCTGAGCGAGCTGGAGCGCCTGGTCGACGAGTACTACGAGGCGGCGGGCGTCGATCCGCGGCGCCTGAAGGAACTGACGCGGCGCATCCTGGAACTCGCGCAATCCAGCGGCATCGCGCAGGACTGCGGCATGCAGGCGGGTGAAAGCGACGCGCTGACCAGGCTCGACGCCTATCTCTGCGAGCTCAAGGACATGCAGATCCGCGACGGGCTGCACATCCTGGGCCGTTCGCCCGAAGGTGCGTTGCGCAACGAACTGCTGGTGGCGCTGGCACGGGTGGCGCGGCCGGGCGGCGCGGCAAGGGACGCGGGGCTGACCCGCGCGCTGGCGGCGGACCTGGCGCTCGGGTTCGATCCGCTGGACGCCGACATGGCTTCTCCTTGGACCGGCCCGCACCCCGACGCTCTGGTTGCGGTCGCCAGCGACCCCTGGCGCAGCGCCGGCGACACGGTCGAGCGCCTGGAAGCCCTGGCGGGCGCGCTGGTCGGCGGCTCCATAGCCCGCGATCCGCGATGGACAAGCAGCGCCGCCGTGCTGGACTGGATCGCGACGACGCTCGGTCCATCGGTCGATCGCTGCGGCCCGGCGGAGCTGGCCGGATTGCTGGCGGGGCTCGACGGACGCTTCGTCGCGCCGGGGCCGTCGGGCGCACCCAGCCGCGGCCGCCCCGACGTGCTGCCGACAGGGCGCAACTTCTTCTCGGTCGATCCGCGCGCAATCCCGACGCCGTCGGCCTGGGCGCTGGGCTGGCGCTCGGCCGGGCTGTTGATGGAGCGCCACGCGCAGGAGCACGGCGACTGGCCGCGCCGCATCGTTTTGAGCGCCTGGGGCACCAGCAACATGCGCACGGGCGGCGACGACATCGCCCAGGGCCTGGCGCTGATGGGGGTGCGGCCGCGCTGGGAAGGCGCGTCGGGCCGCGTCATCGGCTACGAGATCCTGCCGCTGTCGATCCTCGACCGCCCGCGCGTCGACGTGACGCTGCGGGTCTCCGGCTTCTTCCGCGACGCGTTTCCCGCGTTGATCGACTTGTTCGACGCGGCGTCACGCGCCGTGGCGGCGTTGGACGAGCCGGAAGCGGACAATCCCCTGGCGGCATCCGTCACGGCCGAGCGGGCACGACTGCTTGCATCGGGACGGACGCAGGAAGACGCCGCCCGCCAGGCGGGCTTCCGCGTATTCGGCTCGAAGCCGGGCGCCTATGGCGCGGGGCTGCAGGCGCTGATCGACGAGAAGGGCTGGGACGGCGAGGCGGACCTCGCCCGCGCCGCGATCGCCTGGGGTGGCTATGCCTATGGCGCGAACACCGCGGGCGAGGCGGCACCCAGCCAGTTCGAGGCGCGGCTCGCGCGCGTCCAGGCCGTGGTGCAGAACCAGGACAATCGCGAGCACGACCTTTTGGACAGCGACGACTATTACCAGTTCGAGGGCGGACTGGCCGTGGCGGCGCGCGTCCTGTCGGGGCGGGCGCCGGCCGTTTACCACAACGACCATTCGCGCCCCGACCGGCCGCGCATCCGCACGCTGGCGGACGAGATCGCCCGGGTGGTGCGCGCCCGCGTGGTTAATCCGAAATGGATCGCCGGCGTCATGCGCCACGGCTACAAGGGCGCGGCCGAGATGGCGGCCACCGTCGACTACCTGTTCGCATTCGCAGCAACCGCCCGCGCCGTGGCGGACCACCATTTCGACGCCGTCTACGACGCCTACCTGGTCGATGACCAGGTGCGCGAATTCGTCATGGCGGCCAATCCCGCGGCATTTTCCGAGATGGCGGCCCGGCTGCTGGAGGCCCAGGAGCGGGGACTGTGGCAGCCGCGCTCCAATAGCGCGCAAAATCGACTCCGCGACTGGTCGAGCCCACGCTAAACCCCCGGACCGCCACGATTTCGCCACGGTCTTTGGCAAATCTGCCACCCGTGACGGCAGGCTCTCCCAGGCCCTGCCGGCTTGGCGTTGGGGGACGCGTCTTCGAAGGAGATTCCGGGTCGATGGGTCGTCCAGCGACGGCGATGATGGCGACATTCCTGTTCGGCAGCCTGGCCATGGCCGGGGCCCTTTTCGGGGCGCTGCCGGCGGGGTCTGCGCGCGCCGATACCACGGGCGAGGGCGACCGGGTCGAGCGCGCGACGCAGGTGCTCGACCGTTTCCTGGCGGATCCCAATGGCCATGGGCTGCGCGAGACGATGAAGCGCGCGCGGGCCGTGCTGGTCGTGCCGAACTACGTGCGCGCGGGCTTCGTGATCGGCGGCACCGGCGGCGGCGGCGTGATGCTGCTGCGCCGGCAGGACGGCGGCTGGAACGGGCCGGCCTTCTTCGACACCGTCGCCGGCACGCTGGGGCCGCAGGTTGGCATCTATCGCTCCGAGCTGGTGATGCTGTTCATGACCGAACGCTCGGTCAACCGGGCCTTGCAAGGGTCGATGCAGTTCGGCGCCGACGCCTCGGTCGCGGCCGGGCCGCTCGGCGCCGGCGAGCGCGGACCCTTCGCCGACATCTACACCTACATCCGCCCGGTGGGCGCCTATGCCGGCATCAGCGTGTCGACCGGCGCGGTCGAGCCGGACCGCGGCGAGAACGAGCTGTTCTATGGCCGCGGCGCGTCGGCCCGCGCGATCCTGGTCGAAGGCCGCTACAACACCGAGTCCGGGCAAAGGCTGCGCCAGATCCTGGCCCAGTATTGAGGGTTTCCTGCCCCTCGAAACGCCCCGCCGGGCTGGTATAGTCCGGCCATGACCGACCCCACCCCCGCGCAATCCCCGACGGTCCCCGAGACCGAGATCAATCGCCTGCATGCGGAGAAAATGCTGCGCCGACGCGACGCGCGCGCGCGCATGATGGCGGGCAAGACCGGGGAAAAGGGCCTGCTGATCGTCCATACCGGCCCGGGCAAGGGCAAGTCGACCGCCGCCTTCGGCATGGTGCTGCGCGCGATCGGCCACGGCATGAAGGTGGGCGTGGTGCAGTTCGTCAAGGGCGCCTGGTCGACCGGCGAGCGCACGGTGCTGGAGCGCTTTCCCGAGCTTGTGGAGATCAAGGCGCTGGGCGAGGGCTTCACGTGGAACACGGCCGACCGCGAGCGCGACATGCGCGCCGCCCGTGCCGCGTTCGACGAGGCCAAGCGGATGATCGCCGATGCGTCCTACGCGCTGGTCGTGCTGGACGAGCTCAACATCGTGCTGCGCAACGACTACCTGCCGCTGGACGAGGTGCTGGACGCGCTGGCCGCCCGGCCGGCCGGGCAGCACGTCGTCGTCACCGGCCGCAACGCCAAGCCCGAGCTGATCGCGCTGGCCGACCTGGTGACCGAGATGACGCCGGTCAAGCATCCCTTCCGCGAGGGGATCAAGGCGCAGAAGGGAATCGAGTTCTAGTCGGGGGCAATATCCTCATGGTTCGACAGGCTCGCCATGAGGATGTATTTGGTCGTTCCACATCCTGAGCCTGTCGAAGGATGAGCTTCGCACGATGCAACGAGGAAAGGCATGAATCCCTTCAAACGATCGATTGGCTTGATGGCAGCCGCGCTGGCCCTGTGGCTGGCGGCAATCGCACCTGCCGCGGCGAAGAGCGAGCAGCAGAAATGCGACGAGGCGGCGAGCGTGGCGCGCAGCTTCCTCGGCGATCCCAACTTCGCCGCGCTCAAGGCGGGCCTCAGGCAGGCGCGTGCGGTCGTGGTCGTCCCCCGCTTCGAGCCCGGCTTCTGGGGCATCGACGGCGACGACGACGCGCTGCTGCTGGTGCAGCGCGAGGACGGCACCTTCAGCCACCCCGCCTTCTACGACATCGACGACGGCTCGGTCGTGAAGGGCCTGTGGGGCCGCGGCGGCTCGGTGATGCTGCTGGTGATGACCGACCGCGCGCTGGAAGTCCTGCTGAACGCCTTCAGCGACGTGCGCATGGGCACGCATCTCACGGTCGCGATCGGGCCGGCGGGCAATGCGCCGCTGCCGGCCAATGTCGACATCATCAGCTTCGGCCGCAGCTACCAGGGCTATTCGGGCGGCTCGATCGCCGGCATCGACATCGAGGTCGACAAGGGCGACAACCAGGACTACTACGGCTACGGCGCCCTGCCGCGGGCGATCACGATCGAGAACCGATTCCGCAATCCCGGCGCCGACAACCTGCGCAACGCGCTGATCGGCAGATAGCGCCGCCATGCCTGGCCGCGTGCCCGCCCTGATGATCCAGGGCACGGGGTCGGATGTCGGCAAGTCGCTGCTGGTCGCGGGGCTGTGTCGCGCCTTCACCCGGCGGGGCTTGAAGGTCCGGCCGTTCAAGCCGCAGAACATGTCGAACAACGCCGCCGTCACCGCCGACGGCGGCGAGATCGGCCGCGCCCAATGGCTGCAGGCGCTGGCCTGCCGCGTTCCGTCCAGCGTGCACATGAACCCCGTGCTGCTGAAGCCGCAGAGCGAGGTGGGGGCGCAGGTCGTGGTGCAGGGGCGCATGCGCGGCAATGCCGACGCGCGCGCCTACACGGCGCTGAAGCCGAGCCTGATGGCCGACGTGCTCGATAGCTTCGCGCGCCTGTCCGCCGAAGCCGACCTCGTCCTCGTAGAGGGCGCGGGCAGCCCGGCCGAGATCAATCTGCGCGCGGGGGACATCGCCAACATGGGCTTCGCCGCGGCGGCCGGCCTGCCGGTCGTGCTGGTGGCCGACATCGACCGCGGCGGCGCCATCGCATCGATCGTCGGCACTCACGCGCTGCTGGCGCCGGATGAGCAGGCGCGCCTCAAGGGCTATATCGTTAACAAGTTCCGCGGCGACGCGAGCCTGTTCGAGCCGGCGCCCGCGATGATCCGCCAGCGCACCAGGCTCGACTGCCTGGGCATCGTGCCGTGGTTCGCCCAGGCCCATCGCCTGCCGGCGGAGGACGCCGTCGCGCTGGAAGACGCGGCGCGCGAAGGTCGGTCCGGCGCCGCCGCGATCCGCATCGCGGTGCCGCGCCTGCCGCGCATCGCCAATTTCGACGACCTGGACCCGCTGCGCGCCGAGCCCGGCGTGGCGGTGGAGATCGTGCCGCCGGGAAAACCGCTGCCGTGCTGCGAACTGGTTCTGCTGCCGGGGTCGAAGGCGACGATCGCCGACCTCAAGGCGTTGCGCGCCGAAGGTTGGGACATCGACATCCAGGCCCATATCCGCCGCGGCGGACGCGTGCTGGGCCTGTGCGCGGGCTACCAGATGCTGGGCGCGAGCGTCGCCGACCCGCAGGGCATCGAAGGACCGCCCGAAACGGTCCCCGGCCTGGGGCTGCTTGCGGTCGACACGGTGCTGACGGCGAAGAAATCGCTGACGCTGGTCGACGGCGTCGAGCAGGCCACCGGCAAGCCGGTGCGCGGCTACGAGATGCATGTCGGCGCGACATCAGGCCTGGACTGCGCGCAACCCATGCTGACGCTCGCCGGCGGGCGCCCCGACGGCGCGGTCTCGGCCGATGCGCGGGTGCAGGGGTGCTACGTACACGGCCTGTTCGCTTCTGACGATTTCCGCGCCGCGTTCCTCGCCCGGCTGCGCCCGGGCCGCGCCGACAGCGGACTTGCCTATGACACCGGCATGGACCGCACGCTCGACCTGCTGGCCGACCATGTGGCGAAGGCGGTCGATCTGGAGCGGGTGCTGGCCATCGCACGATCGCGGCAGCAGAACTAGAGCACGCTCAATCCGACAACAACGATCGCCTGGACGACACAGGCCACCACGAACAGGCGGAGCGCGCGCCGTATGTCCGCCGCCGTCAGGTCCGGCGTGCCCGGGCCGATGAAGGGGGCGTCCACCACCTCGCCCGGATAGCGGCGCGGGCCGGCGAGCTTGAATCCGAGCGCGCCCGCCATCGCCGATTCGGGCCAGCCGGCATTGGGCGAGCGGTGCTTGCGCGCATCGCGCAGCATCGACGACACCGCCGCGCCGGGCTTTGCGCCGGGCATGAACAGCGCCGCCGCCGCGATCAGCACGCCGCTCACGCGCGCGGGGACGAGATTCAACAGGTCGTCCAACCGCGCGGCGGCCCAGCCGAAATGGAAGTACCGCGCGGTCTTGTGGCCGATCATGCTGTCCAGCGTGTTGACCGTCTTGTAGACAGCGATGCCCGGCAGGCCGAGCAGCAGGTACCAGAAGGCCGGCGCGGTGACGCCGTCGCTGAAGTTCTCGGCCAGGGATTCGATCGCCGCGCGCGACACCCCGTGTTCGTCGAGGCTCATCGGGTCGCGGCCGACGATGTGCCGCACCGCGTCGCGGCCGCCATCGAGCCCGCGCTGCTCCAATCCCAGCGCCACGGCGCGCACATGGTCGTAGAGGCTGCGCTGCGCGAGCAGCAGGGCGACTGCGACGGCTTCGACCGGCCATAGCCAGGCGCCGGCGCGCGCCAGGACCGCGACCGCCGCGCCGATCGCCGCTGCCGCGCCGCACAGCAGGACCACGGCGCAGACCCCGCGCCACCGAAGTGCCGGCGGGCCGGCCGTGCCGGTGTTCCAGCGCCGCTCGATCGCCGCGATCGCGCGGCCGATCAGCACGACCGGATGCGGCAGCAGGCGGAACACCGGCCCCATCTCGCCCAGCAGCGCATCGAGCGCCAGCGCCAGCAGCAGGATCGCCGGCACGGACGGGCCGGACGCGCCAAGCAGGTCCCCCCACAGCATGGGGGCGACCATCGCCGGATCGGGCGTTCCGGTCAATTGGATCAAGCACTTCGGCGTCGCGCCCGGCATCGCGGGCGTCGCTTCCGGCCGGGCCGCGCGCATCCCCCGCGGTCCACCCTTGGCTGGGGCCGCGGATGCCCGTATGACTCCGCGCGATCTTGATGGGGTGCCAGACGATGGACGGTCCGAATACGCCAGCCGCGACGGGCGTGATGCTATGCGGCCACGGCAGCCGCGATGTCGACGCGGTGCGCGAGTTCCAGACCATGGCCGCCGCGCTGGGCCGCCGCCTGCCGCAATATCCGGTCGAAAGCGGGTTCCTGGAATTCGCCCGGCCGGTCATCCGCGACGGGCTGGAGGCGCTGAAGTCGCGCGGGGTGAAGCGCATCCTGGCCGTGCCGGGCATGTTGTTCGCCGCCGGCCACGTGAAGAACGACGTGCCCTCGGAGCTCAACGAGTTCGCCCACGCCAATCCCGGCATCGAGATGCGCTTCGGCCGCGACCTGGCGATCGACCCGCGCATGCTGCGCGCCGCCGCCGACCGCGTGGAACAGGCGCTGGCCAAGGCCGGCGACGGCGTGCCGCGCGCCCAGACGCTGCTGATGGTGGTCGGCCGCGGCACCAACGACCCGGACGCGAACTCCAACGTGTCCAAGGTCGCGCGCATGCTGTGGGAGGGGCTGAAGCTCGGCTGGGCCGAGGCATCCTACAGCGGCGTCACCCAGCCGCTCGTGGATGCCGGATTGAGCCGCGCCGTGCGCCTGGGCTTCCGGCGCATCGTCGTGTTTCCCTACTTCCTGTTCACCGGCATCCTGGTGAAGCGCATCTACGACTGGACCGACCAGGCCGCGCGGGCCAATCCGGACATCGAATTCGTCAAGGCCGACTACCTGAACGACCATCCGCTGGTGCTCGACACCTTCGCCGCGCGCGTCGACGAGGCGCTAGCGGGCACGGGCAACATGAACTGCCAGATGTGCAAGTACCGCGAGCAGCTCATCGGCTTCGAGAAGGACCACGGCACGCCGCAAGCCGGACATCACCATCACGTCCGCGGTATCGGCACGGATGGCGACCATCATCACCATCACGACCATGGCCACGACCATGGCCATCATCACCATGGTCACGACCATCCGCATGGACATGGGCATGACCATGGGCATGGGCACGACCACGGCAAGGGGCCGGGACGCGGGCGATGATCGACTATGTCCGCGACGCGGCCGAGATCTATCGCCGCTCCATCGCGGCGATCCGGCGCGAGGCGGATCTCGACTCCCTGCCCGCCGACCTGCAGCCCCTCGCCCTGCGGCTGGTCCATGCCTGCGGCATGCCCGAGATCGTCGCGGACCTGATGGCGTCGCCCTACGCCGCGTCGCGCGGGGTGGCCGCCCTCTTGGCCGGGGCGCCGATCCTGACCGATGTCGAGATGGTGGCGCACGGCATCGACCGCGCGCGGTTGCCGAGCGGCAATGCAGTGATCTGCACCCTCAACGACGATACGACGCGCGAGGCCGCCAGGCGCCTTGGCACGACGCGATCGGCGGCGGCGATCGAAGGCTGGCGGGACACGATCGACAGCGCCGTGGTCGCGATCGGCAATGCGCCGACCGCGCTGTTCCACCTGCTGGAGCGGCTGGAGCAAGGCTGGCCCAGCCCGGCGGTGATCCTGGGATTCTCCGTCGGCTTCGTCGGCGCCGCCGAATCCAAGGAGGCGCTCGCGGCCCAGGGCGCCGTGCCCTATATCGCGCTGAAGGGCCGGCGCGGCGGCAGCGCCATGGCCGCCGCCGCCGTCAACGCGCTGGCCCAGCCCGACGCCCTGGCGCAATGACCGAGCCCTGGATCACCGTCGTAGGCCTGGGCGAAGAAGGCCTGAAGGGCCTGGCGCCGCGGGCGCGCGCGGCGATCGACGCCGCCGAGGTGCTGATCGGCGGCGAGCGCCACCTGGCCCTGGTGCCGACGGCGGGCGTCGAGCGCCTGACCTGGCGCACACCGCTGAAGGACACGATGGCCGACATCGCGGGGCGACGCGGCAAGCGCGTGGTCGTGCTGGCGAGCGGCGACCCGATGTGGTTTGGCGTCGGCGTCACCCTGGCCAGGCACTTCTGCGCCGAGGAGATGGCGATCCTGCCGGTGCCCGGCGCGTTCAGCCTGGCCGCCGCGCGGCTGGGCTGGTCGCTGGCCGACGCATCGACGATCACCTTGCACGGGCGGCGCATCGAGCACCTGCACGCGAACCTCGCGCCGGGCTGGCGCGTGCTGATCTTGTCGGAGGATGGCGACACGCCCCGGCAGGTCGCATCGCTGCTGGCGGCGCGCGGCTATGGCGACAGCCCTATCACCGTGCTGGAGCATCTGGGCGGCCCGGCGGAACGGCGCATCGACGCCACGGCGAAATCCTGGAACGCGGCCCGCGCGGCCGATCTCAACACCATCGCCGTCACCTGCATTGCGGACGCCGATGCCGTGGCGACGCCGCGCACGGCGGGCCTGGCCGACGATCTGTTCCAGCATGACGGCCAGATCACCAAGCGCGAGGTGCGCGCCGCCACCATCGCCCAGTTGATGCCGCAGCCCGGACAGGTGCTGTGGGATGTCGGCGCGGGCTGCGGATCGGTCGCGATCGAGTGGATGCGCGCGGCGCCCAACGCGATGTCCTTCGCCGTGGAGCGCGACGCCGGCCGCTGCGCGTTCATCGAACGCAACGCCGCCTTCCTGGGCGTGCCGCGCCTGCGCGTGGTCCAGGGCGCGGCGCCGGCGGCGCTCCAGGACCTGCCGCGGCCCGACGCCGTGTTCATCGGCGGCGGCATCGGCGAGAAAGGCCTGGCCGAGCAATGCTGGGCGCGCCTGGCGCCGGGCGGCCGCCTGGTCGCCAACGTCGTGACGGTCGAAGGTGAGGCCACGCTGGCGCGGCTGCATGGCCGGCATGGCGGCACGCTGACCCGCATCGCCGTGAGCCGCGCGGAGCCCGTGGGCGGCCTGCTCGGCTGGCGGCCGCTCATGCCAGTCACGCAATTGGCGATGAGGAAGGGATCATCATGATCCCTTTTCGGCTGATTGCCGAAAGCTGAAGGCTGATGGCTACCGTTTTCGGAATCGGCGTCGGGCCGGGCGATCCCGAGCTGCTGACGCTCAAGGCGCTGCGCCTCCTGCGCGCGGCGCCGGTGATCGCCTATCCCGCGCCCGAGCAGGGCGACAGCCTGGCGCGCTCGATCGTCGCCGCGCATCTGCCCGGCGGCCAGGTCGAGATTGCGATCCGCATGCCGCTGGAGGTCGCGCGCTTCCCCGCCCAGGCGGTCTATGACCGGGCGGCCGACGAGATCGCCGCGCACTTGCGGGCCGGGCGGGACGTTGCCGTGCTGTGCCAGGGCGATCCCTTCTTCTACGGCTCGTTCATGTACCTGTTCGGCCGCCTGGCGCGCGACTGGCGCGTCGAGGTGGTGCCGGGCGTCTCGTCGCTGATGGCCTGCGCCGCCGCGCTGGGCGCGCCGCTGGTCGCGCGCGACGACGTGCTGACCGTGCTGCCCGCGTCCCTGCCGGAAGCGGCGCTCGAGGCACGGCTGGCGCAGAGCGATGCGGCGGCGATCATGAAGCTGGGCCGACACTTCGCCAAGCTGCGCCGCGTGCTCGACCGGCTGGGCCTGACCCAGCAGGCCCGCTATGTCGAGCACGCCAGCATGGCAAGCCAGCGCATCGTGCCGATCGCCGATCTCAACGACGACGACGTGCCGTACTTCGCCATGGTGCTGGTCCACCGCCGGGGCGATGCGTGGCGCAATCCCTGAACAAGCCGCCATCCGGCGCCGCGATCGTCGCGCTGGGCCCCGGCGCGCTCGGCCTCGCGCGGCGGCTGAAGCGCCGCTTGCCCGGCGCGGCGGTGCACGGCCTGTCGAAGCGGATCGGCCCGCGGCTGGTCGACGAGAGCTTCGGCGACACGATGGCGCATCTGCGCCGGCTGTTCCGCGCGGGCACGCCGATCCTGGGCATCTGCGCATCGGGCATCCTGATTCGCGCGCTGGCGCCGCTGCTCGGCGACAAGAGAGACGAGCCGCCGGTGGTCGCGGTCAGCGAGGACGGCGCGGTCGCCGTGCCGCTGCTGGGCGGGCATCACGGCGCCAATGCCCTGGCGCGCGCCGTGGCCGCGTTGACGCGCGGACACGCCGCTATCACCACGGCCGGGGACCGGCGCCTGGGCTTCGCGCTCGACGACCCGCCGCCGGGATGGCGCGTCGCCAACCCTGCCGCGGTGAAGCCGATCACCGCCGCGCTGCTGGCGGGCGAGCGTGGCGGCGAGCCGGTTGCGCTGGCGATCGAGGCCGGGCTCGACGCGTCGCTCGGCGAATGGCTGACGCAGGGTGGCGCCCGATTTGCGCGACGCGCGCGCCGGACGATCGCCATCGCCTACAAGCGGGTCGCAACGCGCCGGACCCTCGCGCTGCATCCGCCGGTGCTGGCGCTGGGCGTGGGCTGCGAGCGCGACACGTCGCCGGCCGAGCTTGAGACGCTGGTCATGCGCAGCCTGGCGGCGAACGGGCTTGCGGCAGAGGCGGTGGCGGCGGTCTGCTCGATCGACCTCAAGGCGGACGAGCCGGCCGTGCATGCGCTGGCGGCGAAGCTTCGCGTGCCGGCGCGGTTCTTCCCGGCCGCGGTGCTGGAGCGCGAAAGGCCGCGCCTGGCCAACCCTTCCGACCTGGTGTTCCGCGAGACCGGATGCCATGGCGTGGCCGAGGGCGCGGCGCTTTCGGCGGTCGGCCGCAAGGGCAGGCTGATCGTGCCCAAGCGCAAGTCGCGTCGCGCCACCTGTGCCCTAGCGCTTTCGCCCATTGCGCTCGACGCGCAGCGCATCGGCCGCGCGCAAGGCCGGTTGAGCGTCGTGGGGATCGGGCCGGGCAATGCCGTGACGCGCACGCCGGCAGTGTCGGCCGCATTGCGAGCGGCTGATCATGTCGTCGGCTACGGGCTCTATCTCGACCTGCTGGGCGATCTCGTCGCCGGCAAGACCCTGCATCGCGGCGCCTTGGGCGCCGAAGAAGATCGCGTGCGCCTGGCGCTCGACCTCGCCGCAAAGGGCGACCGCGTGGCGCTGGTTTCCTCGGGCGATGCCGGAATCTATGCGCTGGCGACGCTGGTGTTCGAGCTGGTCGCGGGCGCCGGCCGCGCGGACTGGAACCGCGTGGCGATCGAGGTGCTGCCCGGCGTGTCGGCTTTGCAGACCGCGGCCGCCCGCACCGGCGCGCCGCTGGGCCATGATTTCTGCGCCATCTCGCTGTCCGATCTGCTGACGCCGTGGACGGCGATCGAGCGCCGGCTGAAGGCCGCCGCCGCCGGCGATTTCGTGATCGCGCTGTTCAATCCCGCCTCGGGCCGGCGGCGATCCCAGCTCGTGCGCGCGCGCAACATCCTCTTGAAGGCGCGGCCAACGGACACGCCGGTGATCGTCGCGCGGAACCTGGACCGGCCAGGCGAGCGTGTCGAGACGACCACGCTGGGCGAGTTCGATCCGGCAACGGTCGACATGCTGACCCTGGTGATGATCGGGTCCTCGGCGACGCGGTTGGCCAGGATCGGCGGGAAGCGCTGGGTCTTCACGCCGCGCGGCTACGCGCGCAAGAGGCGCGCATGAGCACGGTGCACTTCATCGGCGCCGGGCCCGGCGCGCCCGACCTGATCACGGTGCGCGGCCTGGCGCTGATCCGCCGCTGCCCCGTCGTGCTCTATGCCGGGTCGCTGGTGCCGCGCGCCGTGGTCGAGGCGGCGCCGAAGGGCGCGCGGGTGATCGACACCGCGCCGATGCATCTCGACCAGATCATCGCCGAAATGCAGCGGGCGGTCGCCACGGGCAAGGAGGTCGCGCGCGTGCATTCCGGCGACCCGTCGCTCTATGGCGCGATCGGTGAGCAGATGCGGCGGCTGGACGCGCTGGGCATCGCCTATGACGTGACGCCGGGGGTATCCGCCTATGCCGCCGCGGCCGCGGCGCTCAAGCGCGAGCTCACCTTGCCCGGCGTCAGCCAGACCATCGTGCTGACGCGGACGGCCGTGCGCGCCTCGCCGATGCCCCGGGGCGAGGACCTCGAGACGCTGGCGCGGAGCGGCGCCACCCTGGCGATCCACCTGTCGATCAACAACATCGCCGGCGTCGTGCGCGCGCTGACCCCGCGCTACGGCGCGGACTGCCCGGTGGTGGTGGCGGCGCGCGTGAGCTGGCCGGACGAGACGATCCTGCGCGGCACGCTGGCAACGATCCGCGCGGCGGTGAAGGAGAGCGGCATCACCCGCACGGCCCTTATCCTGGTCGGCCGGGCGCTGGCGGACGAGAGCTTCGCCGACAGCCGACTCTATGCCGCCGAGCACAGCCATGTGCTGCGGCCGAAGTCCAAAACGGCAAGGCGATCTCGTCCTTCGACAAGCTCGGGACGAGGAGCCAGAAAGCCCCCCTCATCCTGAGCCTGTCGAAGGATGAGCCTTTACCGGGCGCCGGCCTGCTTCAGCAACTGCGGGATGTGCGCATTGCGCGTCTCGGTCGACCACATCAGCGCGGTGCGACCGGTATGGTCGGTCAGGTTGACGTCGGCCTTCGCCGCCAGCAGCACGCGCACCACCTCCTCGTAGCCGCGCCGCGCGGCGATCATCAGCGCGCTGGTGCCCTGGCGGTCGATGTCGTTGACCGGCGCGCCGAGCTTGATGAGCATTTCGGCCGCGTCGGCCTGGTTGTTGCCCGCCGCCCAGAACAGGGCCGTGCGCCCCTCGCGGTCCTTCAGCCGCAGATTGCCCTTGTTCTTGACCAGCAGGTCGATGATGTCGAGATGCCCGCCCAGCGCGGCGAACATCAGCGCCGTCTGGCTCTGCGAGTTCGAGGTGTTCGGGCTCTGCCCGCGTACGATCGAGCTGGCCACTTTTTCCTTGCGGCCGTTCTTGATGTCCTCGAGGAACTCGGTGTCGGGCAGCGAGAGCTGCGCGCGCGCCTCGCCCGCTCCGATCGACAGCGCGACCGCGAGGGCCAGCGCACGCACGAGCAGCGGCAGGGAATTTTTCATGCGGACATGTCCTCGCAAATCTTGCCCTAGCCTGCGTCAGCCGGGCCGGTCGGCGCAAGCGCTTCGATGTCGCCCCACGCCGGCAGCCGGGCGGCGATCCACTCCAACGCCGCCTCGACGCTGGCGACCACGGGCGGCGGCGGCGCGGGCGGGCGGCGGATCATCACCACCGGCAGGCCAAGCGCGCGCGCCGCATCGATCTTGGCGCCGGCGCCCGCGCCGCCGCTCTGCCGGCAGACCACGGCGTCGATCCGGTGCTCTTCGAGCAGGCGGCGCTCGTCGGCAAGCGCGAAGGGGCCGCGCGCCTGGACGAACAGCCCATTGATGACCGGCGATTGCGGCGGCGATACGGCGCGCACCAGGAACCAGTGCCCCGGCAATGCGGCGAATGCCGCCAGGTCCCGCCCGCCAAGCGCGAGGAATACGCGGGATCCCAGCACGCCCAAGGCCGCGGCCGCCTGGGCAAGGCCGTCGACCTCGATCCAGCGGTCGCCCGGCTGCCGGCGCCATTCCGGCCGCAGCAGGCGGCAGCGCGGCACCCCGGCCTGCGCCGCGGCCTCGACGGCGTTGGCCTGCATCGTCGCGGCGAAGGGATGCGTCGCGTCGAGCACAAGGTCGATGCCCTGTTCCGCGAGAAAACGGCGCAGCCCCGCCGCGCCGCCGAATCCGCCGATGCGGACCTCGCCGGGCGGCCGGACCGGATCCGCCGTCGCGCCCGCCAGCGAGGAGATCACCGCCAGCCGGTCGCCGAAACGCGCGATCGCCGCGCGGGCCAGCGCCACGGCCTCGCCCGTGCCGCCGAGGATCAGCAGGCGGGTCTTATGGCCCGGCATGGCCGATCGACGTCCCGTCGCGGTCGAAGACCTGCACGTCGACGGCGATGTCGCCGCCCAGCGCGGCCAGCACCACCTCGCGCGCGCCGCGCGCGATCGCGTCGGCCAGCCCGAGCCCACGCGCCAGCACCAACACCTCGCCGGCGCCGGCCGCGCCGCGCACCCGCTCGACCAGCGCCGCATCGCCGCCGAGCCGCGCGATGCGCAGGGCGAGATCGCCGAGATCGACGCTCGACCGGCTGGAATGCAGGTCGAGATGCCCCTGCGCCAGCTTGGCGAGCTTGGCGAAGCCGCCGGCGATCGTCAGGCGCGGAACCGGATGCTTGCGCAGGTATTTCAGCAGCCCGCCGACGAAATCGCCCATGTCGATCAGCGCCTGCTCGGGCGCGTCGAACATCGCCTGCGCCGCGCGTTCGGAGGTCGAGCCGGTCGCGCCGATCAGATGCGCGATGCCCGCCGCGCGCGCGACATCGACGCCGCGATGGATCGCGTGGATCCAGGACGCGCAGGAATAGGGGATCACCACGCCCGTGGTGCCGAGGATCGAAAGCCCGCCGATGATGCCGAGCCGCGCGTTCATCGTGCGCGCGGCCAGGGCCTGGCCGCCGGGGATCGAGACCGTGACCTCGACATCCGCGGGCGCGCCCAGCGCCTCCGCCGCATCCTGGATCGCCGTGCGCATCATCGCGCGCGGGCCGGGATTGATCGCCGGCTCGCCGACGGCCAGCGGCAGGCCGGGCCGCGTGACCGTGCCGACGCCGTCGCCCGCGCGGAATGTTATGCCGTTGCCCGGAGCGCCCCAGCGCAGCATGGCCAGCACGGTAGCCCCATGGGTGACGTCAGGATCGTCGCCAGCGTCCTTGGCCACGCCGGCCGTGGCCGCGCCCTGGCCAAGCTCGGCGCGCGCCAGCGCGAAGCTGGGGCGCTGGCCCTGGGGCAGGCGGATCGTCACCGGATCGGGAAAGCGCCCGGTCACCAGCGCCTCGTAGGCCGCGCGCGACGCCGCCGTGGCGCAGGCCCCGGTGGTCCAGCCACGCTTCAATTCGCCCGCGGGGCGGCGGCTTTCGGCGGCGGTGTCGTTCATGGCCGGATGGTAGCCCCCCCTGGCGCGACGGTGTAGGGTGCCGGCCATGGCCGAACGCGATTCTTTCACGCCGCCGCCCTTCGAGCCCGGGACGGTCTGGCTGGTCGGCGCCGGGCCGGGCGAGCCGGGGCTGCTGACCCTGCTGGCGCTGCACGCGCTGAAGAGCGCCGACGCGGTGGTCTACGACGCGCTGGTCGATCCGCGCACCCTGGACCTGGCGCGGCCGGAGGCGCAGCGCATCCATGCCGGCAAGCGCGGCGGCAAGCCGTCGCCCAGCCAGCCCGATATTTCCGACCGGCTGGTACGGCTGGCGCGCGAGGGCAAGCGGGTGCTGCGGCTGAAGGGCGGCGATCCCTTCGTGTTCGGGCGTGGCGGCGAGGAGGCGTTGGCCCTGGTCGCTGCGGGCGTGCCGTTCCGCGTCGTGCCCGGCATTTCGGCCGGCATCGGCGGGCTCGCCTATGCCGGCATCCCGGTCACCCATCGCGACAGCAACTCGGCCGTGACCTTCGTCACCGGTCATGATTCGGGCGGCGAAGTGCCCGACGGGCTGGACTGGCCGGCCCTGGCGCGCGGCTCGCCGGTGCTGGTCTTCTACATGGCGCTGAAGCACTTGGCGCAGATCCGCGAGCGCCTGCTGGAATCCGGCCGGCCCGCCAGCGAGCCCACGGCGCTGGTGTCGAAAGCATCGACGCCGGACCAGCGCGTGCTGGAAACCACGCTGGGCGCCTGCGTGGCCGACGCGGCGGCGCAGGCGATCGAGCAGCCGGCGCTGTTGGTGGTCGGCGAGGTGGTGCGGTTGCGCGCCGGGCTCGACTGGCTGGGCGCCGCCGAGGGCCGCGTGGCGCTCGATCCCGATCCGCTGCGCGTCAAAACGCAGCGGGAAGCGGGTTGATGTCGCCGCTCCTTCCCTATCGCCTCAACATCTGCGGCGTCGGCGAACTGGAGGGGTTCGCCGGCAGCGGCGTCAGCGACGTGCTGTCGATCCTCGATCCGGACACGCCCGAACCCGCCGCCTTCGCGCGGTTCGGCCCGCACCGGCGCACCGACATCCGCTTCCACGACGTCGTCTTGCCGCTCGACGGCCATATCCAGCCCACAAGCGACGACGTCCGGCGCATCCTGGCGTTCGGCACGGCCTGCGCCGCGGCCAGTGCCTCGCATGTGCTGATCCACTGCTACGCGGGCGTGTCGCGCTCGACCGCCGCGGCGACGATCCTGATGGCGCAGGCCAATCCGGGCCGCGAGACGGAAACCTTCGCCGCGCTGACCCGCATCCGCCCGCGCGCCTGGCCGAACAGCCAGATGATCGGGTTGGCCGACGACTTGCTGGAACGCGGCGGCGCGCTGAATGCGGCGCTGCGGCGGCACTATGTTGCGGTGGCCGCGAACAACGCCGACCTGGCGGACCATATCCGGTCGATCCACCACCGCCGGCACGAGGTGCCCGGGGCTGGCTGAACGCTAGAACTTGTAGCCGTAGCGCAGGCCGAGATCGTCGTTGCCCTGGTTGCGCTCGGCGAGCCAGCCGGCGTTCGAGTAGTGATCGAGCATGAACGAGATGCTGTGATTCTCGAGGAACCGGTAGCCGACCTCGATCGCCTCGCGGAACACCGCGCGCGAGCCCATCTGGCGGCGTTCGTGCGGCGCCGGATCGCGCGAGTTCAATTCGCCGTCGTGCACCGCCATTCCGAAGAAGCCTTCGACGAACAAGCCGCCCCACACGAACCCGCCCCAGGTGAGGCCGGCATAGGCGAAACTGGTGTCGCCCGCGGTGTTGGCGCTGATGCCCAGGGTCGGCCGCGGCTCGAGGATGATCCTCATGAAATCGGGCGAGCGGAACCGCGCCTCGATGTTGACCTGGACGCCATGCTCGGTGTGGTCGGAGATCGCGCCCTTGTTGTGCGCCAGCACGCCGAAGCGCAGTTCGGACACGCCCAGCACCGAACCCTCGCCATAGCGCAACCGGGGTTCCGGCGCTGGCGGGGCGACGCTGGACTGCGCCAATTGCGCGCGCGGCTGTTCTGCTTGCGGAGCGGCAGCGGGGGGCGCAGGCGGCACCGGCGCGACGGCGACCTGCACCTGCGGCAATGGGGCGGTAGAAGCCGGCGGCACATAGATGGAATCGAGTTGCGGCGGCGGCGCGGACCAGCCGCCGAGATACTGGTCATAGGGCCGGCGATAGGCGTCCGGACTCCACAGCGGCACCTGCGACGTCGCCTGCAGGTTCAGCGGCTGGGAATCGACCGGATGGGCAATGCGGGGCACCGCGCTGACGGCGGGCGGCGTGCGGGGTTGCGCGGCGGGCTGCGCCGGCACCGTTTGCGCGCAGGCCGGCAGGCCTGCCGCAGCGAGCAGGCAAGAACTTCCGCCCCCCAGAAGGAACGACCAAGTGGACCGCAAGCAAGTGCCCCCAAGGTTCTCGTATTGCCTTGGCTATCGCCTTATAGGATGGCGAAATTGTTAAAGTCCATAGCACCGCCGGCCGTCGGCGGCGGGCGTTGCCCGGCAGCAACAAGCATAGGCCGGGCCGTCCGCCTTGATCCTGCCGGATTCGGCGGTCTAGCCTTGTCCTTTCAACCGCCGGGCCAAGGACTTGGGGAACAATGAGCCGGATTGCGCTAATTCGCACGATCATGATGGTCGCGATCGGCGTGGCCATCGCGCTGGCGATCGGACTGGTGGTCCGCGCCATCACGGTCGATCCGAAGACCGGCGGCGGGCGGGACGCCAGCGTCACCGGCACGTCCCTGGTCGGTGGGCCGTTCGAGTTGACCGACCAGGATGGCCGCCGCGTCTCCGACCAGCAGTTCCGCGGCAAGTTGATGCTGGTCTATTTCGGCTACACCTTCTGCCCGGATGTCTGCCCCACGACGCTGTTGGACATGAGCCAGGCGATGGATGCGCTGGGCCCGGCGGGCGACCAGGTGCAGCCAATCTTCGTCACCGTCGATCCCGAGCGCGACACGCCGGAAGAGCTCAAGAAGTTCCTCGCCAACTTCCATCCCCGCACGCTCGGCCTGACCGGCAGTCCTGCGGAGGTTCAGGCGGCGGCCAAGGCCTATCGCGTGTACTACGCCAAGGCCAAGGGTGCCGAGCGCGACTACCTGATGGACCACACCTCGATCGTCTACCTGATGGACCGCCAGGGAAAATACCTGACGCATTTCACGTCCAGCATCCGCGGCGAGCAGATGGCCGAAGCGATCAAGAAGTTCCTGTGACCGCGCGAGGCCTGGTCATCGCCGCGCCGTCATCGGGTGCCGGCAAGACGACCGTCACGCTGGGTCTGCTGCGGCATCTCGCGCGAAGCGGGGTTCGCGTCGCATCGGCCAAGACCGGGCCGGACTACATCGATCCCGCCTTCCATGCCGCCGCGTCGGGCCGGCCCTGCTTCAATCTCGATTCCTGGGCGATGCGGCGTCCGACCCTCGAAGCGCTGCTGGGCGCGGTTTCGCGCGAGGCCGAGATCGTGGTCTGCGAAGGCGTGATGGGCCTGTTCGACGGCGCCGGGCCCCAGGCCCATGGATCGACCGCCGAGTTGGCCGCGCGGCTGGGATGGCCGGTCGTGCTGGTGATCGACATCGCCAAGCAGGCCGGATCGGCGGCGGCGCTTCTTCGCGGATTCGCCGCCCATCGCCCGGGTGTCCGTATCGCCGGGGTGGTGCTGAACCGCGCCGCGGGCGAACGCCATGCCGCGCTCGCCGCGTCGGCCATCGCGGCGACCACGCCCGCGATACGTTGCCTGGGATGGCTGCCGCGGCGCGCCGACCTGGCGCTGCCCGAGCGGCACCTGGGACTGGTGCAGGCCGGCGAGCATCGAGCGATCGACGCCTTCCTCGACGCCGCGGCCGAGATGGTCGGTGCGCGGCTCGACATCGCGGCGCTGCTGGCGCTCGCCGCCCCTGCCGCGATCCCGGCCGGCGACGCGCCGGCGCGTCCGTTGCCGCCGATTGGCCAGCGCATCGCGGTGGCGCGCGACATCGCCTTTGCCTTCGCCTACCCCGCGGTGCTTGACGGATGGCAGGCCGCGGGCGCGGAAATCTCAACCTTCTCGCCCCTGGCCGACCAGGCGCCGCCGGACGACGCCGATGCGGTCTACCTGCCCGGCGGCTATCCCGAGCTGCATGCCGGGTGCCTGGCGGCGGCCGGGCGGCTTCGCGACGGGCTAAGCCGGGCCGCCGCGCGCGGTGCCGTGATCTATGGCGAGTGCGGGGGGTACATGGTGCTGGGGCGCGGGCTGGTCGACGCGGCCGGCACGCGCCACGCCATGACCGGGCTGCTGCCGCTGGAGACGTCCTTCGCCGCGCCGCGGCTTCACCTGGGCTATCGCCAGGCGACCCTGGCAAGGGCGACCGCGCTGGGCGCGGCGGGTGCCGCGCTGCGCGGGCACGAATTCCACTATGCGACGATCGTCGACGAGGGAACAGGCCCGCCCCTGTTTGCCATCGCCGATGCCGACGGCGCGCCGATCGGCCAGGCCGGGCGCGCGATCGGCGGGGTCATGGGCTCGTTCATCCACCTGATCGATCGCGCATGAGCCCGAATCAACCGACCGCGACGCGACGCGACCGCGCGCGGGCCGCAAGGCGCGGCGCGCTTCCTGGACGCCATGGCGCGATGCCGGTATCAAGGCCGGCCATGCACCGTTTTCCCGTCATCGGCGGCGCGCAACGCCTGCTTCGGGTCGTCCCGCCGGCGGGCGGGCAGCCGGTCGACGTGGCGATCAGGCGCAACAAGCGCGCGCGGCGGCTGGTCTTGAGCGTCGATCCCGCCGCTGCGGCCGCGGCCTTGGTGATCCCGCCTTTCGTGTCGATCGGCGAGGCCCAGGCCTTCCTGGACAGCCGGCGCGGCTGGCTGTTCAGCCGGCTGGCGGCCGTGCCCGAGCGGATTCCGTTCTTGGACGGAACCGCCATCCCGCTGCGCGGCGGGACGGTCGTCATTCGCCACCAGCCGGACAGCCGCGCCGCCGCCGCGATCCTGGACGGCACGCTTACGGTCGGCGGCAAGCCGGAACATCTGGCGCGCCGGGTGACGGACTGGCTAAAGGCCGAAGCGCGGCGCGAATTCGCGCTGAACGCGGCCGCCAAGGCCCTTACGGTCGACCGGCCGGCGCCGCGAGTGGCCGTCGCCGACCCGCGCCGGCAATGGGGAAGCTGCTCGGCGCGGGGCGTCGTTCGGCTTTCCTGGCGCCTGGTGCTGGCCCCCCCGCCGGTGGCGGACTACGTCGTGGCGCACGAGGTCGCCCACCTGGTCGAGATGAACCACGGCCGCGCCTTCTGGGCGATCGTGGCCGGGTTGACGCCGCATATGGCGACCGCGCGGATCTGGCTGCGCCGGCACGGCCAATCCCTGTTGCGTTATGGATGAAGATCGCGGCAAACTGCAACCAAGGGTAAACTGAAGGCCCGACCCCGGATGCGCCGTCCCGAAACCCTGCGCATCGCCGTGCTGCTGACGGCGGTGGTTGCCTTCGGTCCGATCTCGACCGACCTCTATCTTCCGTCACTGCCGGGGATCGGGCGGCATTTCGGCACCGACGCGGCGGCGGTGCAGTTGACGCTGAGCGTCTTCCTGCTGGGATTCGCCGGCGGACAGATCATCTACGGGCCGCTATCCGACCGGTTCGGCCGCCGCCCCGTGCTGATCTCGGGCATCGTCGTGTACCTGGCGGCGTCGATGGCCTGCGTGATCGCCGAATCGATCGAGGCGCTGATCGGCGCCCGCTTCTTCCAGGCGCTGGGCGCGTGCTCGGGCGTCGTGCTGGCCCGCGCCATCGTGCGCGACATCTACCCGCCGGAGCGTGCGGGCTCGGTGCTGGCCTACATGGGATCGGCGATGGCGGTGGCGCCGATGATCGGGCCGGTCATCGGCGGGCAGCTCGAGATCAATTTCGGCTGGCGCGCGAACTTCATGTGCCTGCTGGCGTTTGCCGCCGCGATCCTGCTGTCGGTCATCGGCATCCTGGACGAGACCAACAAGCGCCTCGACCCGTCCGCGCTCGCCCCCAGGCGCATGCTGGGAAACTTCCGCGAGATGCTGGCGAGCAGCCGCTATGTCGGCTGCCTGACCGCCGCGAGCTTCTGCTACAGCGGGCTGTTCGCCTTCATCTCCGCGTCGTCCTTCGTGCTGATCGACGTCGTCGGGCTGATGCCCGACGCCTTCGGCCTGTGCTTCTCGATCATGGTGGCCGGCTACATGCTGGGGGCGATCAGCGCCGGCCGGCTGATCCAGCGGCTGGGCCTCGACCGCACGATGCTGGTGGGAAGCTGCCTGACCGCCTTCGGCGGGCCGTTGATGGCCATCATGGCGATCATCGGCATGGAGGACGTCAAGGCCGCCGCCATCGTGGTCCCGATGATGTTCTACGCCGCCGGCGTCGGGCTGGTGATGCCGGCGACCACGGCGGCGGCGATCGGACCCTACCCGGAAAAGGCGGGTGCGGCGTCGTCGCTGCTCGGCCTCATCCAGATGTGCATCGCGGCGTCGGTGGGTGCCACGGTCGCCCACATCCTGGACGGCACCGCGCGGCCGATGGCCTTCGCCATCGCGGCCTGCGGCATCCTGACCCTGGGCGCCGTCCTGATGCTGCGCCGGCGGGGATAGGGTCAGTTGCTGTCGCGACTGAAGCCCGACGGCCGCTGGTCGGGATTGCTCGACGGGCCGCGCATTGCGGGCGGATCGCCGCCGCCCGCACCGGGCACCGGGGCCGGCTGGTAGGTTTCCTCGTTGCTGGCCACGGCCGAGGCCGGCAACGGCAGCGGACGCGGCGGCAGACCGGCATGGGCCGCCTGCATGAAGTCGCGCCACAGCCTGGCCGGCATGCCGCCGCCCGTGACGTTCTTCATCGGCTTGGCGTCGTCGTTGCCCAGCCACACGCCGGTGACCAGATCGGCCGTGTAGCCCATGAACCAGGCGTCGCGGAAATCCTGGGTCGTGCCGGTCTTGCCGGCCATCGGGCGGTCGAGCCGGGCCGCCTTGCCGGTACCCACAGCGATGACCTGGCCCATCATGTCGTTCATCGCCATGACCTCGTTGCGCCCGGCGACATGGCCGAGCCCCGAGCCCGCGCGACGATAGAGCACGGCGCCGGAGGTGTCGCGGATCTCGCGGATCCCGTAGGCGAGCACGGCGTCGCCCGCGTTCGCCAGCGCCGCATAGGCCGCGGTCAGCTCGAGCGGCGTCACCTCGTAGGTGCCGAGCGCGAGGCTGGCGTCGGGCTTGATCTCGCTGGTGATGCCCAGGCGCTCGGCCAGCGCCACCACGCGCTTCGGCCCGACGCGCTCGGCAAGCTGGGCCGCGACCGTGTTGATCGAGTTGGTCAGCGCCTCGCGCAAGGTGACCATGCCGCGGAACGTGCCCTCGTAGTTCCTGGGCTGCCAGTTGCCGATCTTGACGGGCCCATCGTTGAAGCGGTCCTCCGGCTTGTAGCCGGCCTGCAGCGCGGCCAGATAGAGGATCGGCTTGAACGCCGAACCGGGCTGGCGCAGCGCCTGGGTCGCGCGGTTGAACTGGCTCTGGCCATAGTCGGCGCCGCCGACCATCGCCTTGACCGCGCCATCCGGCGTCATCGCCACCAGCGCCGCCTGGTGCGCGTTCACCGCGGTGCCGTCGAGGTCGAGCGCGACCGCCACCTTGTCCTCGGCCAGGCGCTGCAGGCGCGGATCGAGCGTGGTGATCACCACCAGGTCGCGGTCGGTGAAGCCGACGAAGCCCTGCACCTGGTCCATCACCCAGTCGGCGAAGTAGCGCGCGCCGGGCTGCGCCGCCGCGACCGCGACCGCGCGCCCCGGCTTGGGCTGCGCCGCCGCCGCCTGCTCGGGCGAGATGAAGCCGGCATCCACCATGTTGGCCAGCACCTGGCGCGTGCGCTGCGCCGCGGCGTCGGGATCGCTGACCGGGTTGAAGCGCGAGGGCGCCTTGAGGATGCCCGCGAGCATCGCCGACTGCCAAAGATCGAGCTGGCGCGCCGACTGGCCGAAATAGCGCCGGGACGCCGCGTCGGCGCCATAGGTGCCGGCGCCCATGTAGACGCGGTTGAGATAGAGCGTGAGGATCTGCGCCTTGGTGAAGCGCCGCTCCAGCCAGATCGCCAGGATGGTCTCCTGCACCTTGCGCTTGTAGGTGCGCTCGGGACTCAGGAACAGGTTCTTGGCGAGCTGCTGGGTGATGGTCGAGCCGCCCTGGCGCACCGAGCCGGCGCGGATATTGGCGATCAGGGCGCGGGCCAGCCCCATCGGGTCGATGCCGGGATGCGACAGGAAGCGCCGGTCCTCGGTCGCCATCACCGCCAGCGGCA
>JADLEG010000058.1 GCA_020846275.1 Alphaproteobacteria bacterium | reverse complement strand
CCGGCGCTGTGGGACCAGGTGATCCAGACCAACCTGACCGCCAATTGGCGGCTGATCCGCTCGCTCGATCCGCTGCTGCGGCTCAGCGACGCCGGGCGCGCCGTGTTCGTCACCGCCGGCCAGGCGCGCGACGCCACCGCCTACTGGGGCGCCTATGCGGTGGCGAAGGCGGGGCTGGAAGCGATGGCGCGGATCTACGCCGCGGAAGTCGCGCACACCAACGTCAAGGTGAACCTGGTCGATCCCGGCCCGTTCCGCTCGCGCCTGCGCGCCCAGGCCTTCCCCGGCGAGAACCCCGGCATCCTGCCCGATCCGCAGTCGCTGACCGACATGGTGGTCGACCTGCTCGACCCGCTCTGCGCGCGCCACGGCGAGCTCGTCGTGCAGCGTTAGCGTCCGCGCTGCAGCAGCGCCACCGCCTCGTTGAGCTGGGTCATGCGGCGATGGTCGCCGAAGGCGCCGTCGGGGTGGTGGACTCGCGCGAGCAGGCGGAAGCGTTCGCGCACCGTGCGCTGGTCCGGCATGGCGCCGGGCGGAAAGCCGAGCACGTAGAGCGCCTCGGCCCGGTTGCGCACCCCATGAGCCAGGGGATCGAAGGCCAGCGCGCCGATCATCTGCGCCAGGCGCTGGCCCTCCTCGGCCGCCGCTTCCAGCCGGCGCTCAACGGCCGCGCCGGCGCCGGCCGCGCCGACGCGCAGCTCGAGCCGGCCCTGGTCGAGCGCGAGCGCGATGGCGAGGGCCTTGCGGATCGTGGCGGCCGACAGCCCACCGGGCAGGCGCGCCTGCAGCCGCGGCTTGCGCAGCAGCGCGCGGCCCTCCAGCGCGCCCGACTTGACGACCACCCGCTCGCGCTCGGCCGCCATGGGCTCGCCGGGGTCGTCGTGGCCTGCCACCCCGGCCGAGCCCACCACCAGCAGCACGGCCCGCGCGATGTCGGCCACGCTGGCGTGGCGGCGCGTTGCCAACCCGAGCACCTGGTCGCGGAAGGCCGCGGTGCAGGGAATGACGTAGGAACGGCTGGCGTAGGACGGCTTCAGGCTGGTCATCGCGCGGGTATGTTGGAGGCCGGGGCGTCGCCATGCTAGCGTCGCGGCCCTTTCGGCCACGATAGCGAACGGAACCGCCTTGGTCCAAGTCAAGATCTGCGGGATCAACACGCCCGAGGCACTGGACGCGGTGGCGGCCGGCGGCGCCGACTTCGTCGGCTTCAACTTCTACCCGCCCTCGCCGCGCTTCGTGACGGCCGCGCAGGCAGGCGTGCTGATCGCGCGCGCGCCCAACACGCTCCGCAAGGTCGGGCTGTTCGTCGATCCGGACGACGCGACGCTGGAGCACACGCTGGCAACGGCAAAGCTCGACATGCTGCAGGTCCAAGGGCACGAGACGGCGGCGCGCGTGGCGGCGATCCGCGCCCGCTTCGGCCTGCCGGTGATGAAGGCGATCAAGGTCGCCTTCGCGGCGGACCTGGATGCGGCCTCGTCCTTCGCGGCGGTCGCGGACTGGTTCCTGTTCGACGGCGCGCCGCCCAAGGACAAGAAGGGCGCGCTGCCCGGCGGCAATGCCGCGCGATTCGACTGGACGCTGCTCAAGGGCCGGCGTTTCGCCAAGCCCTGGATGCTGGCCGGCGGCCTCGACCCCGGCAACGTCGCCGAGGCGATCCGCGTTGCCGGCCCACCCTGCGTCGATGTCTCCTCGGGTGTGGAGACGCACCCCGGCCGCAAGGACCCGGCCAAGATCCTCGCCTTCATCCGCGCGGCCAGGGGCGCAACGGGCTGACCGCCTTCTATGACCGCCAGGTCGAGACCGCGCGCAAGAACCTGGATGCCAACGACTACATGTACTGGTGGGACTCCTCCTACGACTACAATCCCGGGCCGGATCTCGGGAAGATAAAGGCCAAGCTGCTGTCGATCGCTTTCACCGACGACCTGATCAATGCGGTCGAATTGAAGGCGCTGGAGACCGAGCTGAAGCGCGTGCCGAACGTGCGGCTGGTGATGATGCCGCCGACCGACAAGACCCTCGGCCACCAAAACCTGACTCAACCCCAGCTCTGGGGTGCGCATCTGGGCGAGTTCATGAAGGGGCTGTAGTCAGCGGCACGACTTGTGATTCCGGCCGCTCTCCTCTAAGACAACGGCGGCGCGGCTGATGGAAGTTTGGGAGCTTCCGTCGCCCGCCCATTTTTGCGGTTAATCTTTGTCCCACAAGGCTTTAGCGGGACCGGGGCGTTCGATGACCCTCAACACTTTTCGCGCCGGGCCGGACGAGCGCGGGCAGTTCGGCATCCATGGCGGGCGCTTCGTCGCCGAGACCTTGATGCCGCTGATCCTGGCGGTCGAGAAGGCCTACAACGAGGCCAAGAACGATCCGGCCTTTCACGCCGAGATGGCCGAGCAGCGCAAGCACTATATCGGCCGGCCGAGCCCGCTCTACTTCGCGAGGCGCATGACCGAGCAGCTCGGCGGCGCCAAGATCTACTTCAAGCGCGAGGAGCTGAACCACACCGGCGCGCACAAGATCAACAACACCGTCGGCCAGATACTGCTGGCCCGGCGCATGGGCAAGACCCGCATCATCGCCGAGACCGGCGCCGGCCAGCACGGCGTCGCCACCGCCACGGTCTGCGCGCTGTTCAACCTGCCCTGCGTCGTCTACATGGGCGAGACCGACATCGCGCGCCAGCAGCCCAACGTTTTCCGCATGAAGCTTTTGGGCGCGGAGGTCCGGCCGGTCGCCTCGGGCTCGGGCACGCTGAAGGACGCGATGAACGAGGCGTTGCGCGACTGGGTCGCCAACGTCGAGGACACGTTCTACATCATCGGCACGGCCGCCGGGCCGCACCCCTACCCCGCGATGGTGCGCGACTTCCAGTCGATCATCGGCGAGGAAGTGCGCGAACAGATCCAGCAAGCCGAGGGCCGCCTGCCCGATACGCTGGTGGCGTGCATCGGCGGCGGGTCGAACGCGATCGGACTGTTCCACCCCTTTCTCGACGACCGCGGCGTGAAGATGGTGGGCGTCGAGGCCGCCGGCCACGGCATCAAGACCGGCAAGCACGCGGCGTCGATCACCGGCGGGCGCCCCGGCGTGCTGCACGGCAACCGCACCTACCTGCTGCAGGACGCCGACGGGCAGATCAAGGAGGCACACTCGATCTCCGCCGGCCTCGACTATCCCGGCATCGGGCCCGAGCATTCCTGGCTGCACGACGTTGGCCGCGTGGAATACGTCTCGGCCACCGACAAGGAGGCGCTGCAGGCCTTCCAGCTCTGCTCGCGCCTCGAAGGCATCATCCCCGCGCTGGAGCCGGCGCATGCGCTGGTGGAGGTCTCGCGCCGCGCACCGAAGCTGCCCAAGGACCACCTGCTGGTGGTCAACCTGTGCGGACGCGGCGACAAGGATATCTTCACCGTCGCCGACGCGCTGGGGGTGAAGATATGAGCGCCGCCAACGGCCGGTTGCAGCAGCGTTTCGCCGCGTTGAAGGCCGAGGGACGCGCCGGGCTGGTGGCGTTCGTGACCGCGGGCGATCCCGACGCGAATGCGTCGGCGAAGATTCTGGCCGGCCTGCCCGGCGCGGGCGCCGACGTGATCGAGCTGGGCATGCCCTTCTCGGATCCGATGGCCGACGGCCCGGCGGTCCAGGCCTCCTCGCTGCGCGCGCTCAAGAACGGCCAGACGATGAAGAAGACCCTGGCGTTGGTCAGGGCCTTCCGCCGCCAGGACGATGCCACGCCGATCGTGCTGATGGGCTACTACAACCCCATCTACATCTACGGCGTCGACAGGTTCCTCGCCGACGCCAAGGCGGCGGGCGTGGACGGTCTCATCATCGTCGACCTGCCGCCCGAGCACGACGACGAGCTCTGCGTGCCGGCGATGAAAGCGGGGCTGAACTTCATCCGCCTGGCGACGCCGACAACGGACGACAAGCGCCTGCCGACCGTGCTCGCCAACACCTCTGGCTTCGTCTACTACGTGGCGATCCTCGGCATCACCGGCACGCGCTCGGCGGCCGCGCAGTCGATCGAGCAGGCGGTCAAGCGCCTGAAGCGGCACACCCAGCTGCCGATCGCCGTGGGCTTCGGCATCAAGACGCCCAAGCAGGCGGCCGAGGCGGCGCGCGTGGCCGACGCGGCGGTGGTGGGCTCGGCCATCGTGCAGATCGTGGCCGACCATGTCGGCAAGACCGGCAAGGCCAGGCCCGGGGTGACGGCGGCGGTGCTGAAACAGGTGTCGCTCCTCGCCAAAAGCGTGCGCGGCGCGCGGCGCTAGAATCGGCTTCAGATGAACTGGCTCACCAACTTCGTCCGCCCGAAGATCCGCGCGCTGGTCAGCAAGACCGATACCGCTGACAATCTGTGGCACAAGTGCCCGGGCTGCGGACAGATGCTGTTCCACCGCGACCTGGACGCCGCGCTGTTCGTCTGCACGAGCTGCGGCCATCACCTGCGCATCGACGCCAAGCGGCGCCTGGCAACCTTGTTCGACGAGGGCAAGTACCAGCGCATCGAATTGCCGAAGACGCCGGCCGATCCGCTGCGCTTCCGCGACCAGAAGCGCTATGGCGATCGGCTGAAGGACGCGCAGTCCCGTTCGGGCGAGAGCGACGCGGTGATCGTCGCGCACGGCACGGTCGGCGGCATCCAGACCGTCATCGCGACCTTCGAGTTCGGCTTCATGGGCGGATCGATGGGCACGGCGGTGGGCGAGGCGCTGATCGCGGCCGCGCACCTGGCCGAATTGCAGCAGGCGCCGATGATCGTGATCCCGGCCTCGGGCGGGGCGCGCATGCAGGAGGGCATCCTGTCGCTGATGCAGATGCCGCGCACGGTGATCGCCGCCGGCAAGCTGCGCGAGGCAGGCCTGCCCTACATCGTCGTGCTGACCGACCCGACCACGGGTGGCGTGTCCGCCTCCTTCGCCATGGTGGCGGACATCACCATCGCCGAGCCGGGCGCGGTCGTCGGCTTCGCCGGCGCGCGGGTGATCGAGGAGACGATCCGCGAGACCCTGCCCGAGGGGTTCCAGCGCGCGGAATATCTGCTGGACCACGGCATGGTCGACATGGTGGTGCGGCGCAAGGATCTGCGGCCGACGATCGCGCGCGTCCTGGGCCTGCTGCTGCGGCGCGAGCCCAGCGCGGAGGTGCTGCCCTTCGCGGAAGCCGCAGCCGCGCCGACCGGCAATCCGGGGCCGCCCGGCGCGGGCACGCCCGGCCCAGGGACACCAGCGCCGGGCGAGTGATGATCGCCGCCCCCGCCCGCAGGCCCGTGCGCAGCGACGAGGTGCTGGCGCGGCTGTTGACGCTGCACCCCAAGCTGATCGACCTGTCGCTCCACCGCGTGCTGCGGCTGCTCGGCCGGCTGGGCGATCCGCACAAGAAGCTGCCGCCGGTCGTGCATGTCGCCGGCACCAACGGCAAGGGCTCGACCGTCGCCTATCTGCGCGCGGCGATCGAGGCGTCGGGCCGGCGCTGCCACGTCTACACCTCGCCGCATCTCGTGCGCTTCCACGAGCGCATCCGCCTGGCCGGAAAGACGATCGGCGAGGACGCGCTTGTGGACGCGCTTGAGGAGTGCGAGCGCGTCAACGCGGGCGAGCCGATCACCTTCTTCGAGATCACGACCTGCGCGGCGTTCCTCTGCTTCGCGCGCGTGCCGGCCGACGCGGTGCTGCTGGAGACCGGCATGGGCGGGCGGCTGGACACCACCAACGTGATCGACCGGCCGGCCGTCACCGCGATCACGCCGATCTCGATGGACCACATGGACCACCTGGGCGACACGCTGGCGAAGATCGCGGCCGAGAAGGCCGGCATCTTCAAGCCGGGCGCACCGGCGGTGCTGGCGCCGCAGCCGCGCGACGCCGAGGCCGTGCTGGAAGCGCGCGCGACGGCGTTGCACGCGCCGCTCTATCGCGCCGGCATCGAATGGCGCTGCCGGACGACGGGCAAGGGGATGCGCTACGACGGCAGGCGCTTCGCCTTCGACCTGCCGCGGCCCGCGCTCTTCGGCGCGCACCAGGTCATCAATGCCGGCGCGGCGATCGCCTGCCTGGAGATGCTGGAGGCCATTCCCGTGAGCGAGGCCGACATCAGGCGCGCCATGACGACGGTCGAATGGCCGGCGCGGCTGCAGCGCCTGCGCCGCGGCCCGCTTGTCGAGATGCTGCCGCCGGGCTGGGAATTGTGGCTGGACGGCGGGCACAACGCGGGTTGCGGCGAGGTGCTGGCCGAGGTCGCCAAGGGATGGCGCGACCGGCCGCTGCACCTGGTCTACGGCATGCTGAACACGAAGGAGCCCAAGGGCTTCCTGCAACCATTGGCGCCGCTGGTCACGGGATTGCAGGCGGTCGACATCCCCGGCGCCCAGGCGACGGTATCGGCCGAGCAGTCGGCCGCCAACGCGCGAGCCTGCGGTATCGCGGCCGCCCCCGCCGTCGACGTGGCGGCGGCGATCAGGGCGATCGTCGCCGCCGGACAGGGACCTGCGCGCGTACTGATTTGCGGCTCGCTCTATCTCGCGGGCGTGGTGCTGAGCGAGAACGACTAGTCCAGCAGCTCCAGCAGGCGTCGATAGGTCTTCCGGGAGATCGGGAAGCTCGCCTGGCGGAAGCCACGCAGCACCAGCGGATCGATGTCCGGCGCGATCAGGCGCAGCGTGTCGATCAACAGCGGCTTGTCGAGGAAGGAGCGCAGGTAGCGCAATTTGACGCTGGGACGCACGCGGTCCGTCGGCGTCTCGTACCAGTAGGGATCGGGCTTGTCGGTGTCCGGCCGCGCGGCCGAGCGCACCTCGCAATGCGCGTAGATCCCCGGCCGCATGCGCGGTCGGCCTTCAAGCTGCTTCTTGGTGCGGGAATCGACGCCCACGCGGATGAAGCCGCGCTGGCCGCGGGCGAAATGGCGCGCCTGGTGCAGCGGCACGCCCCAGCTGTCGTCGCGTGGGCCGCTCAGCAGGAACTTGTCGATCGCCCAGAGGCCGGGATTGCTGCAGAAGATCCAGCAGCCCTCGTAGACGAAGGCCACGGCCGCACAGGCGTCAGGCGATCGACTGCTCCACCCACTGGTAAAGCGCCTGCTTGGGCAGCGAGCCCATGCGGGTCGCCACCGGCTTGCCGTTCTTGAACAGCATCAGCGTGGGAATGCTGCGGATCTGGTACTTGCTGGCGATCGACGGGTTCTCGTCGATGTTCACCTTGGCCACCGTGACCTTGCCCGCCATGTCCTTCGACATGTCCTCGAGCGACGGCGCGATCGCGCGGCACGGACCGCACCATTCGGCCCAGAAGTCGACCAATACCGGCTCGGGCGACTTAAGCACGTCGGAATCGAACGAGGTTTCCGTTACTTTCCTGGGGGTCATGGCGAATTTTCCGGTCTCAGTGAACGTTATTGGCACATATGTAGGGAGCCTACCCGGCCAGCGTCAAGGCGGCGCGGCGTCACGCATCCGCGAGGGGTCGAAGCGGTCGAGCAGCGCATCGGGCAGCGCCATCGCGGAAGGCCCGTCCGTCCACAACAGCACGGCCTTGACGGTCCGGCCGGGATAGACCGCGGCGATCGCCGCGCGGTAGGCCGCCATTTGGCGCAAGTAGATCGCCGGCACGTCCTCGACCCGCCGGGGCGGCGGGCGATTCGTCTTGTAGTCCACCACCAGCACCTGGCCCTGCTGCACCACGATGCGGTCGATCTGGCCGGACAGCACGCGTCCCCCGACCCGCCCCACGATCGCCGCCTCGGCGCGGCTGCCGGGCGCGAACAGCGGCGCGAGGTCGGGATGCTCGATCACGCCCAGCGCGGCCGCGGCGATATCGGCACGCGCCTCGGCCGCCAGGTCGCGGCCAAAGCGGTCCGCAAGCTTCGACGCACCGGCGCGGCGCTGCGCGGGCGGCAATTCGGGCAGGACCTGCAGCAGGCGGTGGATCAGGCGGCCGCGGCGGAAGCGTCGCTGCTCCGCCGCCCCGATCGGCGCCAGCACCGGCGGCTCGCCCTCCTCCGGCTCGGGCGCCGAGGGCACCAGCGGCCGCGGCGGATCGGGCTCGGGCGGCGGCGGATGCCGGGCCCAAGCCGGCACCGGCGGCGGCGGCGGCGCCGCGGCCGCCTCCGCACGCGGCGTCGGCTTGTCGATCTGCTTGCTGGCCAGGCGCAGCGCGGGCCCCTTCCAGCCCTCCGCGGGAAACGCGGGGTCCAGCAGCGGTGCAACTTCCGCCAGCCCGGCGGCGCCGCGCTGGATCAGGTTGTACCAGCAGTCCTCCGGCGGCGAACCGCGGCCGTGCCAGCCGGTGACGATCAGGCGGTCCTCCGCGCGGGTCAGCGCGACGTAGAGCAGCCGGCGGTATTCCTCGTCCTGCGCCGCCCGGCTCGCGGCCCGCGCGGCGGCGGCAACCTGGTCGGCCATCGCGACGCGGGGCGTCCAGATCGGCAGGCCGTTGTCGGACCACAGCACCGCCGGCAGCCGGGTCGCGGCCTGCTCGGTGTCCGGCAGGATGACGATCGGTGCCTGCAGCCCCTTGGCGCCGTGCACGGTCATGATGCGCACCTCGTCGCGGCCGGTCTGGTCCAGGTCGCGCTTGATCTCGGCCGCGCCGGCATGCAGCCACGCCAGGAACCCCTGCAGCGACGAGGGATGCGCGCGCTCGAAGGCCAGCGTAGCGGCAAGGAACTCGTCCAGCGGGTCGGCGGCATCCGGCCCCAGGCGCGCGAGCAGCCTGGCCCGCCCGCCCCTGGCGCTCAGCACCTCGGCATAGAGCGCGTGCGGCGACAGGAAATCGGCGCGCTTCAGCAGCCAGTCGAGTTCGGCCAGCGCCTTGGCCTCCGGGCCTTGCGCGTCCGCCGCCGCGCGCGCGTTGAGCGCCGCCCAGAGACTGCCCTGGCGCCCCCGCGCAAGGGCGAAGAGCTGGTCCTCGTCGAAGCCGAACAGCGGCGATTTGAGGACGGTGGCAAGCGTCAGGTCGTCATCGGGCAACAGCAGGGTCTCGCCCAGCGCCATCAGGTCCATGACCGCGAGCTGCTCGGTCAGCACCATGCGGTCGACGCCCGCGACGGCGACCTGGCGCTCCTTCAGCGCGCGCACCAGCTCGCCCACCAGCGCGTCGCGCCGGCGCACCAGGATCATGATGTCGCCCGGCCGGATCGGCCGGTTCCGCGACAGCAGGGTGTGCGGCGTCTTGATCCAGTCGGCGACCCGATCGGCGATCATGTCGGCAAGCCGCGCGCGCGGCCGGTCGACGAAGCTGCGCTCGGTCGGCGGCGCCCAGGCTTCGGGCTCCTCCTCGCCAATCTGCGCGGCCACCGGCCACAGCTCCACCAGCCCGGCATGGCCGGCGCGGTGCGCGATATGCTCCAGCGCGCGATCCGGCGCCGTCACGCCGATCCGCGCGGGATCGAGCGCGAACACGGCATCGACCAGCGCCAGCACCGGCGGCGCGGAGCGGAACGAGATCGCCAGGGCCTCGTCGCGCCAGTCGGAACCGGCTGCCACGACGCGCCCGGCGAAATGCGCGCGCATGGTCTCGAACGCGCGCGGATCGGCGCGCTGGAAGCTGAAGATCGACTGCTTGGGATCGCCGACCGCAAAGACGGTGCGGACGCCGTCGCGCGCGCCGATGCCGGCGAAGAACTCCTCGGCCAGCGCCTGCACGACGCGCCATTGCTCGGGATTGGTGTCCTGCGCCTCGTCGATCAGGATGTGGTCGAGCCCGCCGTCGAGCTTGAACAGCACCCAGGGCGCGATGTCCGGCTGCTCCAGCAGGCGGCAGGTCGCCTCGATCAGGTCGTCGTAGTCGAGCGCCGCGGCCTCGCGCTTGGCGCGCTGGTAGCGTTGCAGCAGCGCGGCGCCCAGGCGCGCGATCGCCTCGGACGCGAGCGCCACGGCGAGGGCCCGCCGGCGCTCGGCCAGTGCCAGCAGGCGCTGCGCCTCGCGCTCCAGGACCGCGATCGTGCCGGGCGCCTTTGCCTCGACGCCTTTCGTGGCTTGCGTCTTGCGCGCGTCTCCTTCCTTGGTCAGGTAGCATGCCGCATAGGCGTCGAGCATCGCGGCGCGCTTCGCCGGGTCGCCGGCCAGCCAATTGGCGACGACCTGGCCGCGCTCGATATCGGTCTTGCCGCCAGCCAGCAGCGCGCGGCAAGCCGAAAGCAGCGCCGGGCGATCGAACGCGCCCTCGGCGACGGCGGTCGCGACCAGCACCGCGTCGCTCGCCACGCCGTCCACGCCGTGACGCCGGCGCAGGGCGGCGACCATGCCTTCGACGCCGCCGCTGGCATCGAGCGCGCGCGCCAGCCGCCCGCGCTCGCGCGCCAGCAATCCCATCAACTCGGCGAAATCGTCCTCGTTGACCAGCTCGGCGATCAGGCGCAACGGATCGCCCAGCGCCGGCGTGGCGGCCTCGGCACGCAGCAGCGCGTCGCGCGCGCCCTGCATCAGCTCCCCGGCCGACGCATCGTCCAGCACGGTGAAATGCGGCGCGACGCCGGCCTCGAGCGGAAAGCGCCGCAGGACCGACTGACAGAAGGCATGGATGGTCATGATCCGCAGGCCGCCCGGCGCGTCGAGCACGCGCGCGAACAGTCGGCGCGCCCGCGCCAGCATGGCCGCGTCCGGCGCTGCCCCTTCCAGCAGGGCGACCCGGCGCATCAGCTCGGCCTCGTTCGCCACGGCCCAGATGCCGAGCTCCAGCTCGATGCGCGCATGCATCTCGGCCGCTGCGGCCTTGGTGAAGGTCAGGCACAGGATGCGCGCCGCCGCCGTGCCGGCCAGCAGCAGGCGCAGCACGCGCGCGGTCAGCACCCGGGTCTTGCCGGTGCCGGCCGAGGCCTCGACCCATACCGAGGCGGCGGGATCGATGGCGCGGCGCTGCGGGTCGGTCAGCCGCTCGCTCACGCGTCCTTCTCCGCCACCGACCATTCCTGCACGCGGGCAAGGTGCGCGTAGTCGGAGTAGCGCGGCGCGAAGGCCGCGCGGGGGATCGATTCATAGGGCGTCTTCGGATCGTCGTATCGCGCGACCAGCCGGCTGAGCCCCGCCAGCGCCTGCGCCGCCAGCACCGCCGGATCGCCGGCGATCGGCTTGATCTGGCCCGGTTCGACGCCGCCGGTCAGCCGCCATACTTCCAGCGCCTCGACAGGTCCGGCCGCAATGCCGGCGAACCCGCCCGCCGCGGCGATCGCCGCCTCGAGCGGAAGCTGCGGCGAGAAGCCCAGTTCGACATGCTTGGGCGCCGGCGGCTGGCCGGTCTTGTAGTCGATGATGGCGATGCCGCCGGTCTTCAGCCGGTCGACGCGATCGGCCTTGGCGGTCAGCAGGAAGGGCCCGCCCGGCGCATCGATCGCAAGCCGGCCGTCGCGCTCGGCGAAGCTCTCGGCCAGCAGCGGCCGGCGCTCGCGCTCGCGCTCGATGAACCAGGCGGCGGCGCGCCGGAAGCGCGGCCACCAGAACGCCATGATGCCCGGGCGCAACTCCGCCAGCGGCTCGAAGACTTTGCGGCCGATGGCGACGAGCCGTTCCAGCGCATCCTCGGTCAGCGGCCCCGGGCAGCGAAGCAGGAACGCCTCCATTGCCTCATGGATGATCTGGCCGCGATCGGCGGCGCCGGGATCGGCATCCAGGTCGTCGATCCGCCGGAGGTCGAGGACGTAGCGCGCGTAGATCGCGTAGGGGTCGCGCATCCAGGTCTCGACCTGCGTGACCGACAGGCGGCGCGGCCGCGCGGCGACGGGCGGGCACGGCGCGGGGCGCTGGATGGGCGTGACGCGCTCGGGCCGGTCCAGCGCCTGCTGCCAGTCGAGCCAATGACCCGTGGGCAGCGCGCGCTCCTTGCCGCCGGCGCGCAGGACGGTTTCCAGCCGCAGCAGCCAGCGCGACGCCACGGCCGGCGTGCCTTCCACCCGCGTCGCGCGCGTGAGGATCACCTCGGGCGCCAGGAACCCCTCGGCGAAGTCGTGCGCCGCCAAGCCGATGCGGCGTTCCAGCGCCGGCAGGCCGAATTCCTGGCGCATCGGGCGGCTCATCCAGGGATCGTCGGCGGGATCGGCCGGCCATGTGCCTTCGTTCAGGCCGCCCAGCACGATGCGGTCGGCCTGTTGCAGGCGCGCCTCGAGCGGGCCCCAGATCGCCAGGCGCGGATGCTGGCCGCGCTGCGGCCTGACCGCGCGGCCGGCGAGCAGGCGCGCGAAGGCGAGCTTATAGGCGCGGCTGTCGATCCGCGGGAAATCCGCAACCGCCAGCAGCACCTCGTCGAGCGCACGGGCCAGCGCGTCGCTGGCGTCGCCCAGCCTGAGCGCGCTGACCCCGTCAGGGCCGGTCGCCAGCGCCTCGGCGAAATTCCAGTGCGCGCGGATCAATTCCGCGAGGTCCGCCGTCCCCCCGTCGAGCAGCGCGGCAAAGGGCCGGGCGGCGCGCTCGATATCGCCGATCCAGCCGACCAGCGCCTCGTCGCCAAGATCGCGCAGGCCACGCAGCATGCCGGCGAAACCGGGCGCGGGGCGCGGTCCGCGCAGCGCCTTCATCTCGAGCCGGCGAGTCAGGCCGCGGAATTCGCCGCGCGACCGCCCGCCCTTGGCCAGCGGGTGCTTGAAGCAGGCCAGGAGCGGCACGGGCGCCGCCTGGTCGTCCATCATCTCGGCGACCAGGCGCAGGAACACGCCTGTGGGCGTGGCGAGCAGATCGAGGCCGGCGGAATCGTCGATCGCCACGCCCCAGCGCTTGAGCTCGATCGCGACGCGGCGCGCCAGCGCGCGATCGGGCGTCACCAGCGCGGCGGTGCGGCCGGGACGCTCCAAGACCTCGCGCAGCATCAGCGCAATGGCGGCGGCCTCCTCGCGCGGGCCGGGACAGTCGACGCGCCAGACGCCCGTGATCGCCGCGTCCGAAGCCGCCGGCAGGTCGCGCCAGGCGTCGGTCGCCTCGGCCGGCCGCATCGCGGTCGACAGCAGCGCGGCGCGCGCGGGCCGCGGCGCCGCCACGCCCGCCGGCCAGTCCATCACGTCCGCGGGCGCGACCGCGAGCTTGCGCAGCAGCAGCGCGATGGCGTGCTGGGGATGCGCGGGATCGTCGCGGATCGCATCGCCGTCGGCCGCGATGGCGGCGCGGTCGAAGCCGGGCAGGATCACCGCGCCGCGCGGCAGGCCGGCTACCGCCGCCATCAGCTCGGCCGTCGCCTTCACGCTGCCGGTCGAGCCGGCGATCAGCACCCGGCCGGCCGGCGGATGGTCGCGCCAGCGCGCGGCCAGGCGCCGCAGCAGCAGGTCCCGCCGCTGCACCGGGTCGATCAGCCCTTCCTCCTCCAGCACCTTCGGCCAATGGGCGGTGACGATGGCGAGGAAGTCGAGCGTCTTCTGCCAATGCAGCGCGTACTGCGCCGGCGCCAGGGTCGAGAGCCGCGCGAAATCGCAGCGCTCGGTATGCGCCTGGTCGAGCAGGCGGGCCAGTTCGCCCGCCAGCGCGAAGGCCTGGTCGCAGGAGGCGGGCGCGTCGGGCAGCTTGAGGATCATGCGCGCCAGCAGCGCCAGCCGCCGAGCCTCGCCGATCGCCGGCGGCAGCTCGGCCTCCTCGGCAAGGCCGGTGCCGTCGCCGGCCAGGAGATCGGGATCGTCCTGATCGACGTCGCCCACCGGGCGCAGGACCGGCAGCAGCATCGGCCGGCCCTCGCGCCGGCGCAGGAACGCATCGGCCACCGCCCGCACCGCGCGCCGGTTGGGCAAAAGGATCGTCACCTCGCCGAGGGCGAGCGGGTCGTCGCCGCAATCCTCGGCAACGCCGCGGGCGAGCGCGTCGGCGAACCCCGCGCCGAGCGGCACCGCATAGACGCCGGTCATGGGCGGGGCTCATCCTTCGACAGGCTCAGGATGAGGACCTCATGCCGAGCTTGCCAACCCATGCGCTATCCGGCCTTGGCCCGCCGGCGCGCGGGCGGCAGCGCGCGATTGGCGATGGCGAGGCCCGAGGGCGTGCCGATATGGAACCAGACCCCGTCATGCACCAGCCCGTGCAGGCGTCCTTCCTGCTCGGCGCGGTCGTAGAGGACGTTGAGCGAGAAGCGCTCCGGGTCGCTGTCGCGGAACAGCCGGGGATGCAGGATCTGCACGCCGGTGAACAGGAACGGCGCGATCTCGCGGCGCTTGCGCCGGCGAAGCCGGCCGCTGGGCGACAGGAAGAAATCGCCGCTGCCGTCGTAGTCGTCGGTCTTGGCGACCGAGTTCACCAGCAGCAGCGCGTCCATGCGTTCGTCATCCCAGGCGTCGGCCAGGCGCTTGAGCGCGGAACGCGGCCCGTCGAGCCAGGTGATGTCGCTGTTGACCACGAAGAAAGGCTTGCCGCCGAAATGATCGAGCGCCTGGCGCACCCCGCCGCCGGTTTCGAGCAGGTCCGCCTCGCGCGAGATCGCGATCGCCGGGTTGGCGCGCCGCTTGAGGTGCCGCTCGATCGCCGCGCCCAGGTAGTGGACATTGACGACGGCCGATTCGATGCCCGCATCCTCGAGCCGGTCGAGCGCGCGGTCGAGCAGCGTGCGGCCCGCCACCTCGATCAGCGGCTTCGGCAGCTTCTCGGTGATCGGGCGCATGCGCAGCCCCAGGCCGGCGGCCAGGACCATGGCGTGTTTCGGCATGCGGCTCATGCCGCAAGGCTCCGTGGCACGGCGCGCAGTTCGGCCGGCACGTGACGGTCGAACCACTGGCGCATCGCGGCCAGCGTCGGATGCTTCAAGTCTCCCTCCAGCAGCCGCCACACCCGCGGGATATGCGCCAGGTAGCCGCGCTTGCCGTCGCGCACGCAGAGCCGCGTGAAGATGCCGACGATCTTGGCATTGCGCTGCGCGCCCATCACCGCGTAGCTGGCGTCGAAGGCCGCGCGGTCGCCTGCGGGGAAAGCCGCCTCGTAGCGCCGGTACAGCGACGCCGCGAGGTCGGGCGCGACGTCGCGCCGCGCGTCCTCGAGCAGCGACACCAGGTCGTAGCTTGCGGGCCCGATCACCGCGTCCTGGAAATCGAGCACGCCGCAGGCTGCCGTTCCCGTCCGCCCGGCGACCAGCATCAGGTTGTCGATGTGGTAGTCGCGCAGCACCAGCGTGTCGGGCACGCCGCGCGCCACCGGCAGCAGCGCGCGCCAGAGCGCCAGGTATTCCTCGCGCAACCCGGCAGGCGTCGCGCGCCCGGTGGCCGCCGGCAGGAACCAGTCGGTCAGGAGGCTCGCCTCCGTCAGCAGGCGCTGGTCGTCATAGGCTGGCACGCCCTCGCCGTCCGCCGGCTGGAAGCGGCGGCGCAGTTCGATCAAAAGGTCCGTCGCCAGCCGGTACAGCGCCCCCTCGTCCTGGCCGCGCGCCAGCAGGCGCGTATAGGTGTCGTCGCCGAAATCCTCGATCACCAGCATGCCCTCGGCCGGCGCCTCGGCCAGGATCGCCGGCGCGCTGAAACCCAGCTTCGCCAGCAGCCGCGCGATGCGCACATAGGGCCGCACGTCCTCCTTGTCGGGCGGCGCGTCCATCAGCAGCGCGCGCCGGTCGCCGAGGAACAGGCGGTGATAGCGGCGGAACGAGGCGTCGCCCGGCAGGGCTTCGCTGCGCGCCTGGCCCCAGCCGGCGCGGGCAAGGAAGGCGGCGGCGATGCGCTGGCGCTCAGGCGACATGGTCGACCCGCAAGCGCCACGCGCCATGGCCGGTCAGCGTCGCCAGCCTTGCCTCGGGCCGATCGGCGGCCGCGTAGGCCAGCGCGATCTCCAGCCGGTCGCGCGGCAGAAGGCGCCCCAGGCGCTCCGGCCACTCGATCAGGCTGATGCCCTCGGCCAGCGCCTCGTCGAGGCCGAGTTCGACCGCGTCGTCCGGCCGCGCCAGCCGGTAAAGGTCGAAATGCCAGACGGCGAGGCTGCCGAGCCGGTAGGTCTGCACCAGGGTGAAGGTGGGACTGGGCACCTCGTCGGGCGCCGCCATGCCCTCGCGGCGCGCCAACGCGGCCAGGAAGAAGCGCGCGAAGGCGGTCTTGCCGGCCCCCAGCGGGCCCGTGAGCGCGATCACGTCCCGCGCCCGCGCCTCGGCCGCCACGCAAGCGGCCAGGCGCTGTGTCGCGGCCTCGTCGGCCAGCGCGACCGCGCGGGTCGCGGGCAAGACTTCCAGGTCGGCGGCAGGGTTCATGCCCGGCCGGTTCTAGCGGGCACGGCCCGGCTGTGCAACGGCGCGAAAAGCCCGCTCTCCGCAAGTGGTTGCACGGCGCCCGCGCGCGCACCATGGTATTCGTCCCGGTTCGCAAGCCGCGAGAGTCGCCATGTCCCCCACTGCCGAGAAAACCGATGTCGCCATCATCGGCGCCGGGCCGGTCGGCCTGTTCGCCGTGTTCGAATGCGGCATGCTGAAGATGCGCTGCCACGTCCTCGACGCGCTCGACGCGCCGGGCGGGCAGTTGACCGCGCTCTATCCGGAAAAGCCGATCTATGACATTCCCGGCTATCCGCGGATCGACGCGGCCGCGCTGGTCGAGAAGCTGGTGGCCCAGGCCGCGCCGTTCCATCCGATCTATCGGCTTGGCCAGCAGGTCACGTCCCTCGCGCCCACGGCCGACGGCGGCTTCAGCCTGGCGACCAGCAGCGGCACGGCGATCGAAGCGCGCGCCGTGATGATCGCGGCCGGGGTTGGAGCCTTCGGACCCAACCGCCCGCCGCTCCAGGGCATCGAGGCCTACGAGGGCAGCGCGGTGCGCTACCTGGTGACCAGGCGCGAGGAGTTCCGCGGCAAGCGGGTGGTGATCGCGGGCGGCGGCGATTCCGCGGTCGACTGGACGCTGTCGCTGGGCGAGGTCGCCGGCAAGGTCATGGTCGTGCATCGCCGCGACAAATTCCGCTGCGCGCCCGAGAGTGCGGCGCGGCTGAAGGCGATGGCCGATGCGGGTCGCGTCGAGATGGTCGTGCCCTACCAGCTCGACGCGCTGGAGGGCGACGGCACGCGGCTATCGGCCGTCATGGTGAAGTCGCTGGACGGCGCGGTGCGACGGCTGGAGGCGGACTTCCTGCTGCCCTTCTTCGGCCTGGCGATGACGCTGGGGCCGATCGCCGGCTGGGGGCTGAACCTGGAGCGCAACCATATCGCGGTCGACCCGTCGACCTGCGCGACCTCGACCCCCGGCATCCACGCGGTCGGCGACATCGCCACCTACCCGCGCAAGCTGAAATTGATCCTGACCGGATTCGCCGAGGCGGCGCAGGCCGCGCACGCGATCTACCCGCGCGTGCATCCCGGCGAGGCGCTGCATTTCGAGTACTCCACGAGCAAGGGCGTGCCGGCCGCCTAGTCTAAGCTAGGCTAGGCTGCCGCCCGCGGGCGGAACAGCAGATCGAGATAGTGCCGGAACTGCTGCGACTGGCGCTTCATCAGCTCGCGATCCTTGAACGCCATGCCGAGGACGAAGGCGCCCTGGATGATCGAGGCGATCATCTCGGCCAGGGCGCGCGCCGTGACCGGCGCCGCCGGCGGGCGGGCATCGATCAGCGCCTGGAACTTCTTCTCATAGAGGCACTGCCACCAATCCAGCCGGCCGCGGACATACTCGCGAACGGCCGGCTCGAACATACCGCTGGCATAGACATAGGCGGCAAGGACACAGCCCTGCGGCGCCTCGGTCAGCCCGTCGAGGAACTCCTCGAGCAGCTTGAGGAAGATCATCACGCGTTCGTAGGGATCGTCGCTCAGCCGGTCAGCCTGGGCCGACCAGTCGACGAACATCTTCATGTCGGCTTCGGCATAGTTCTCGGCGATCGCCTTGGCGAGCTCGGCCTTGCTCTTGAAATGGTGGAAGAACGCGCCCTTGGTCAGGCCCGTCTCGCGCAGCACGTCATCCAGCGAGGTTCCCGCAAAGCCATGCTTCAGGACCAGCGTCTCAGCCGCCTTGATGATCCGGTGACGGGTGGATAAGCCTTTTTCCGACACGTTTCCGCCTTAAAACCAACTGGTTTGTAAATTAACCCTTACGATAAGTCGGATCAAGCCCTGATATATCAATCCGTCTTTGTCGATCCGCGTCGATCCGAGCCGTCGTTCCACGCTGCGTGAGCTCATGCTTGACAAACAGACTAGTCGGTATTAAATAAAACAAACCATTCGGTATGTTCATGCCAGCACATCGATCGCGCTGGAAGGAGAGAACGATGAACACGATCGGTCAGTACGCCTACCCCGCCCCTCCGGCGGCTCCCGTGACGTCCAGCCTTGGCGCGGCTGCGCGCGGACTGGGCCGCATCCTCTTCCAGGCCCTGCAACCGCGCCCGCAAAGCGACGACGCCTGGGCCCTGGATGACCGGATGCTGGACGATATCGGGCTGACGCGCGGCGACCTGTTGCGCCCGAGCTTCCACGGCACGAAGCCGCGCTGAGCGGTTTCCCAGCTAGTGCCCGAACCCGAAGTTCGCACGGCGCTCGCCGCAAGTACCGACGAACTTCGGAATCGGGACACTAGAGGCGCTCGGCCCCGGCTTCCGCCCCCGGGGCCAGCGCCTCGACCGCGCCGGTGACGGCGTGGAACAGCTTTTCCACCACCGCGGGCTCGAGATCGCGGGCGATCACCACCAGGCGGGTGCGGCGATCGTCGCTGGGCCAGGCTTCCAGCATGACCGGCGGATGGAAGACGTGCTGCACGCCGTGGATCACCACCGGCTTGTCCTCGCCCGCCACGTTGACGATCCCCTTCAGCCGCAGCACGTCGACGCCGTGGCGCATCAGCAGCGTGTCGACCCAGGTCGCCAGCGCCTCCCACACGATCGGCTGATCGTGGTTGAAGCAGAAGGCGCGGATGCGGTCGTCGTGACGGTTCACATCCGGCGCGTCATGCGCATGGCCGTGGTGATCGTGGGCGCCGTGATCATGGGCGCCGTGATCATGGGCGCCGTGATCATGGGCGCCATGATTATGGGCATGGTCGTGATCATGCCCGTGGCCGTGGTGCTCCGCTGCGTGGTGCGGCGCATGCGCGCCATGCTGGTCGTAGGATTCGGCCTTGAGCCAGGCCTGCACGTCGGATGTCTTGGTCTTGGGATCGTAGAGCCCGGCATCGAACAGCCGGTCGGGCGCGATATGGCCGTGCGACACGGCGAAGACCGGCGCGCCCGGGTTCAGCCGGTGCAGCCGCGCCTTCAGCGCCTCCACCTGGTCGGCACGCGCGATATCCTGCTTGGTCAGCAGCAGCCGGTCGGCGACCGCCGCCTGCTTGATCGACTCGGCATGCTCGTCGAGCTGGCGCGCACCGTTGACCGCATCGACGGTCGTCACCACCCCGTCCAGGCGGAAGCGCGCGGCGACCAGCGGATCGTTCATCAGCGTGTGCAGCACCGGCGCCGGGTCGGCCAGACCGGTGGTCTCGACCACCACGCGGTCGAATTCCGGCACCTCGCCGCGCACCCGCTTCAGGTACATGTCACGCAGCGCGTTGACGAGGTCGCTGCGCACCGTGCAGCACAGGCAGCCGCTGCTCAAGACCACCATGTCGTCGCTGGCCTTGGCCACCAGCAGGTGGTCGAGCCCGATCTCGCCGAACTCGTTGATGATGACGGCGGTCTTGTTCATGCCGGGGTGCTGCAGCAATTCGCGCAGCAAGGTGGTCTTGCCGCTGCCCAGGAACCCGGTCAGGACCGAGATCGGCAGCCGCTCGATGGTCTGGCTGGAAGTGTCAGTCATGCCGACAGCTTAGCAAAGGACGGTGACCCCGCAACCCTGTCGGGATATGATCGCGGACATCCGCCGACCCGATGCTGCGGGCGCCGAAGCCCGGGAGGATCCCATGGCGAAGTACAAGACCTACGACAAGGGCGATGCGCTGCCCGAGGACTACAAGAAAGCGCTGCTCAACCTGATGGCCTTCCAGGCCGATTCCGAATACGCCGGCGGCCAGCGCGTGGCCGAGAACATGCAGTACGCGCCGCGGCCCGAGGAAGCCTATCGCCTGTCCAAGAAGGTGATGGAGGAATTCGGCCATGCCTACTACGTCTGGAGCCTGATGGCGGAGCTGGGCGTGAACGTGGATGCGCGGCTGCGCGAGCTGGTCGAGCATCCGGACAATCCCGATCCCAAGAAGGTCAACGTCATCAACGGATTCCGGCGCGAGAACTGGTCGCCGATGTTCCACGACTGGGCCGATGTCGGGCTGTTCTCGACCGTCGTGACGCCGGCCGCCGTGGCCTTCCTGGGCCAGTACCGCGAATGCTCGTACCTGCCGTGGGCGCGCGTCAACGTGCGCATCCACAAGGAGGAGCACGGTCATCTGGCCTTCGGCGTGTGGGCGTCGAAGCGCTGCATCGAGTTCGGCGGCGAGGCGATGCGCGCGGACATGCAGTCGCGCGTGCCGAAATTCATGCGCATGGGCCTGGGCTTCTACGGGCGGCCGTCGACCGGCGACAAGAAGTCGCAGATGTTCGACATCTACTACGAATACGGCATCAAGGTACGCAAGCCCGAGGAGTTGCAGGCCGAATACATGGAGCTGGTCGAGGCGCGGCTGAAGGAGGTGGGGCTGGAGATGCCCCGCGACGTGCAGCCGGACTACGACATGCGCGTGGGCTACGCGATGGACAACCCGGTCGCGGCGGAATGAGCCGGGGCGTGGCCGCGGCCGCGCCGCGCTTTCCCGATCCCCTGGTCGAGGAACGCCACGGCATCCTGGCGCGCTACGGCTATCGCCTGGACCGCGGCGGGCTCGAGCGCGACTGGCCCGGGATGTGGAAGCTGCTGCAGGGGGATTTCGCGACCAGGGGCCGGCCCTGGGTCACGGGCTTCGAACAGCTTTCGCCGCGCCAGCAGGAGGCCGCGCGGGTCTACATGCGCCGCCGCCTCGTCGCCGACGAATTGCTGGACGCCTGCAAGCAGGCCCATGCGGACCTGCACCAGAGCGGCATCGCGCCGGAGCTGGTCGAGCGCTACGCGATCGCGCGCGATGCCTACGAGGACGCGGTGATGGAGTTCGGGCGCGCGCGAGAGCAGCTCGATACGCTGCTGCCGAAGGACGGCGGATGATGGCGCGGGCGAACGCGGAAAGGAACCCGGTCAGGATCGCGCAGCTCGACCACGTGGTGCTGCGCGTGCGCGACCCGGCCCGCGTCATCCGCTTCTACCGCCAGGTGCTGGGCTGCGCGGTCGTCCGCCGCCGGCCCAAGCTGGGTCTGGTGCATCTCCGCGCGGGCAGCTCGATGATCGATCTGGTCGACCTGAAGGGCCCGCTTGGCCGCATGGGCGGGGCGGCGCCCCTGAAAAAGGGCCGGCGCAACATGGACCACCTGGCCCTGCGGCTGGAGCGTTTCGACGCCGACGCCCTGCGGGCGCATCTCGCGCGGCACAAGATCGCGATGGGCGAGCCGCAGAGCCGCTTCGGCGCCAAGGGCGAGGGACCATCGGTCTACATTGCCGATCCGGAAGGCAATGTCATTGAACTGAAAGGGCCGGCAAAGATTAAATAGTTGACACAATTAAGTTATTGCCGCCTCGCTCTGCCATGTTATCGTTTTCTTCAAGCCGGTCCGGTCACACTACGCCGGCGCCAGCGCAGGGACGCTCACAACAAGAAATCGGGCCGGACGTGGACGTCAATCAACTCATCGCCGAGTACGGTGCGTGGTTCTATCCGATCACCTTCGTGCTCACCTTCCTGGAAGGCGAGACGTTCGTGATCTTTGCCGGCGCCGCGGCGCAGCAGGGCCTGCTCAATCTCTATTGCCTGATCGCGGCGGCCTGGGCCGGCAGCTTCGCGGGCGACCAGTTCTATTTCTTCGTCGGCCGCACCTGGGGGCCGAAGCTGGTGGACCGCTTCCCGCGCTACCGTCCGCCGGTGGACGTCGCGCTCGGTTTCCTGCGCAAGTACAACACCTGGTTCATCCTGAGCTTCCGTTTCATCTACGGCATCCGCAACGTCAGCTCCTTCGCGATGGGATTGAGCGGCCTGTCCTGGGGGCGCTTCCTGGTGCTCAATTTCATCGCCGCCGGCGTATGGGCCTGCACCTTCGCCGGCAGCGGCTACATTCTCGGCAAGGCCTTTTCGGCGCTGCTGGGCGACCTGGCCGAGAGCTTCGGCCTGATCATGCTCGGCATCTTCCTGGCGATCGTCTCGGGCGTCGTCATCATGCACAAGCGCCTGCAGCAGCGCGAAGCGGCGCTGCTGCGCAAGAAGCTGGCCGAGGATCGCGAGCGCGAGGAACGCGACCGCGCGGCCTAGCTCTTGTGGCGAGGCTCATCCTTCGACGGGCTCAGGATGAGGAGTCTCTTTTTGGCCCTCGTCCTGAGCTTGTCGAAGGACGCTTCCCCTACCCCTTCGGCCGCAGGTCGATCACGCGCCTGGCCTTGCCGATCGACCGTTCGATCTTGCCGACCTCGGCCACGGTGACCGCGGCGGTGACGCCGATCGACGATTTGATGTCGCGCGCCAGGCGCTGGGCGGCCTCGCGCCCGGCGTCCGCGTCGCCGGCAAGGTCGGCGCGCGGCTCGACCACCACCGTCAGCGTGTCGAGCCGGTCCTCGCGCCGGACCTCCAGCACGTAGTGCGGCGCCAGGCGCCGATCCTTCAGGATCAGCTCTTCGATCTGGCTGGGAAACAGGTTCACGCCGCGGATGATCAGCATGTCGTCGCTGCGCCCGGTGATGCGGTCGAAGCGCCGCATGCTGCGCGCCGTGCCGGGCAGCAAGCGCGTCAGGTCGCGCGTTCGGTAGCGGATGACGGGCAGCGCCTCCTTGGTCAGCGTCGTGAACACCATCTCGCCGAACCGGCCGTCCGGCACCGCCGCGCCCGTCGCGGGGTCGATGATCTCGGGATAGAAATGGTCCTCCCAGATCACCGGCCCGTCCTTGGCCTCGACGCATTCATTGGCCACGCCCGGTCCCATCACCTCGCTGAGCCCATAGATGTCGACGGCATCCATACCGGCGCGCGCCTCGATCTCCTGGCGCATCGCCTGGGTCCATGGCTCGGCGCCGTGGATGCCGATGCGCAAGGAGCAGTCGCGCGGATTCATGCCCTGGCGCTCCATCTCGTCGACGATCGCCAGCATGTAGGAGGGCGTGACCATGATGATGTCCGGACGGAAATCGCGGATGAGCTGGACCTGGCGCTCGGTCATGCCGCCCGACATGGGGATCACGGTGCAGCCCAGCCGCTCGCCGCCGTAATGCGCACCGAGGCCGCCGGTGAACAGGCCGTAGCCATAGGCCACGTGGATGATGTCGCCCGGACGGCCGCCCGAGGCATGGATCGAGCGCGCGACCAGCGAAGCCCAGTTGTCGATGTCCTTCGCGGTATAGCCGACGACCGTCGGCTTGCCGGTCGTGCCCGAGGAGGCATGCACGCGCACGACGCGGTCGCGCGGCACCGCGAACATGCCGAAGGGATAGGTCTGGCGCAGATCTTCCTTGGTGGTGAAGGGAAACCGCGCCAGGTCGGCCAGCGTCTTCAGGTCGTCCGGGCGCACCCCCGCCTTGTCGAATTTCTGCCGATAGTGCGCGACGTTGTCGTAGGCGTGCCGCAGCGACCATTTCAACCGGTCCAGCTGCAGCGCGCCGATCTCGTCGCGGCTGGCGACCTCGATGCGGTCATAGGGCTTGTTGGCCATGCCCTTTTCCTCCCTTCCACGCGGTGTTGGGCCCGCGCCCGCGTTCTTCGACAAGCTCATCCTTCGACAAGCTCATCCTTCGACAAGCTCAGGATGAGGACATCTTTTTCTCCCCTCACCCTGAGCTTGTCGAAGGGTGTTTTCCTGGGCCTGTCGAAGGACGACGTGCCGGTCACATCGTCTCCGCATCCTCCACGACCTTGCCGTCGAGGCGTCGCGAATGGCCGCGGAACAGCGCGACCGTGCGTCCGTTCTGGTCGCTGACCGCAATGTCGTAGACGCCGCTGCGCCCGGCCTGGGACTTCTCCTCCGCGACGGCCGTCAGCGTGTCGCCGCGCTTGGCCGGCGCGGTGAAGACGATGTTGCAGCTCGCCGCCACGGCCGGGTGGTTGTAGGCATTGCAGGCATAGGCGAAGGCGGTATCGGCAAGGGTGAAGGTCAGCCCGCCGTGGCAGATGTCGTGCCCGTTCACCATGTCCGGCCGCACCGCCATCGTCATGCGCGCGCGGCCCGGCCCGATCTCCACCAGCGTGATGCCGAGCATCTGCGCGGCATGGTCGCGCGCGTACATGCCGCGCCCCACGGCATCGGCGATGCGCTGGGCGCGGGCGCGATCGGCCATCAGCTGCCCGTGAACTTGGGCGGCCGCTTGCCCATGAAGGCGGCCACGCCCTCGCGATAGTCGTTGCTGCGCCCGGCTTCGCGCTGCAGGGTCGATTCGAGCGCGAGCTGCTGTTCGAGCGAGTTGCCCGGCGAGGCATGGATCGCCTGCTTGATCAGCGCCAACCCCTTGGTGGGCTGCGTCGCCAGGTGCCGCGCCAACGTCGCAGCCTCGTCCATCAGCTTGGCGTCGTCCACCACCTTCCAGATCAGGCCCCAGTCGGCCGCCTGTTCGGCCGAGAGCTTGTCGCCCAGCATGGCCAAACCCATGGCGCGAGCCGTACCGGCGAGCCGCGGCAACAGATACGTGCCGCCGGCATCCGGCACCAGGCCCAGGCGGCAGAAGGCCTCGATGAAGCTGGCCGAGCGCGCCGCCAACACGATGTCGCAGCCCAGCGCCAGGTTTGCGCCGGCACCCGCCGCCACGCCGTTCACCGCGCAGACCACCGGCAGCGGCAGCGCCCGCAGGCTCATCACCAATGGGTTGTAGAGCGTGGCCAGCGTGTGTCCGAGGTCGGGCGCCGCCGCGCCCTCGCCCATCACCCGGTCGCTCAGGTCCTGCCCCGCGCAGAACCCGCGACCGGCGCCGGTCAGGAGAAGGCAGCGCGCCGTGCCGCCGTCGCGCACGCGCCCGACAGCGTCGCGCAGCTCGCGGTGCATCTCGGCGGTGAAGCTGTTGAGCTTGTCCGGGCGGTTGAGCGTGATGGTCGCGACCGCGCCCTCCGCCGCGAACAGGATCGTGTTGTAGGACATTCGTTGCAGCGTCCCTTTCCCGACAGCCCTTATCCCGGCGGCGCCGCCAGCCCCAGCCGGCCGAGCCGCTGCACGACATCGCCGTGCCACTGGCGCAGCATCGCGGCGTTCGGACGTTGCCGCAGCCCGTAGCGGCGATAAAGATCGAAGCGATCGGAATCGACGCGCCCGAACGTGGCGGTCACCCGCGGGAACCAATAGGCAACGGCGAGCTGCGCATCGACCGCCGGGCGATGCTGGTCGATCAAATGCCGCATCGCCGTCTCGCCCAGCCGCGCATGCTCCTCCTCGCGCGGGACGATCTCGGCCATCGCGTCGGCCAGCGGCGCATACGAGCACTTGGTCAGTTCGCCGAGCTGCACGGCGGATGCCGTGCCCATGAGGAAGTTCAGCGCGATCGCGTCCAGCCAGCCTTCAATCGGGTAGTGGAACACGTTCAGTCGCTTGTCGCCGCCGACGCGGCGGTTGCCCAGGTCGAGGAAGCGGTCGAGCCGCGCCTCCCAGGAATGCGAGCGCACATAAAGCCCGGGATCGACGCCGAAGCGCTTCATCAGCGAAAGCACGCGCTCGGCATGGCCGAACTTCTCGCTGACGATACGGGCGGCGACGGCGCGCGGCCGCAGGCCGGGCGCGTGGTTGATGAAGGGGGTGAACCCGGCGGCCCCGGCCAGCTCGGAATCCACGAATACGGCCATCAGCCGCAGCAGTTCTCCGCGATAGCCGGGCGGCAGCGCGTCCTCTGCTCCCAGTCGCTTGCCGGCGGCGATCGCGGCAACAAGTTCCTGATCGTTCAAGGCCCCCACCCCCGCTCCCTGCAAGCGCTGCCCGGGAAAAATAGACACATCCCCTGCATGTTTGGTATCGGAAAATCCGTGACGGACATCCTCATCATCGTCGGCACCGAGTCGGGCAACAGCCAGATGGTGGCCGACCTTCTCCAGGAAGAGCTCGCCAAGCAGCGGCACCAGGTCGAGGTGATGAACTACGGCACCGCCGCCGACGCCGATTTCGCGCATCGCGAGGTCGTGCTGATCTGCTGTGCCACTCATGGCGACGGCGAACTGCCCGACAACATCATCCCCATGCACGACAGCCTGAAGGATACAAGGCCGGACCTTTCGCACCTGCGATACAGCGTCATCGCGTTGGGCGACCAGACCTATCACGACACGTTCTGCTTTGCCGGCAAGGCGATGGATGCGCTGTTCGCCGAATTGGGCGCGCGCAAGATCGGCGAGCGGCTGGAGATCGATGCCTGCACCCAACCCCTGCCCGACGAGGAAGCGCTGGACTGGGCCAAGGAATGGGTGACGCTTCTTTGAGACAGGGGCGTTGAGGCCAGGGCCTATCGGCCGGACGCCGCCGTCCCGTATACTTTGCCGAATGGACCGCCGATTTCACTTCCCATGAGCGACCCTTCGCCGCCCGCCATGCCACCGCCCGCGACAAGCGGCGACTACGCGCTGGAGGAGCAGATCGGGCATTTGCTGCGCCGCGTCCACCAGCGCGCGACGTCGATCTTCCTGGCGCGGATCGGCGAGCCGGAACTGACGCCGACGCAATGGGCCGCGCTGGTGAAGCTGCGCGACACCGACGGCGCCTCGCAGAACCATCTCGGCCGGCTGACGGCGATGGATCCCGCCACCATCCAGGGCGTGGTGCGCCGGCTGGAGGATCGCAAGCTGATCGAACGCGCCGGCGATCCCGATGACCGGCGCCGGTCGCTGCTGAAGCTGAGCCGCGAGGGTGCGGCCCTGGTCGACCGGCTGAAAGCCAACGCGCTTGCCGTCAGCCGGGCGACGCTGGAGCCGCTCGACGCGCGCGAGCGCGCGGAGCTGTTGCGGCTCCTGCGGGCACTGACCTAGAAACGCAAGGGGCGCGGCCCCTTCCGGAAGACCGCGCCCCTCGCCCGTCAGGGTCGACTAGTTGTAGGTGCGATCGAAGCGGCCCGGCTCGCGCAGCGGCGCGCGAACGTTGTAGCTGCGCTGGTCCCAGGCGTCCTTCTTGCACGAATCGCGCTGACCCGCGTCGGCGAGCTCGTTGCAGGCGCGGATCGCCAGCGCAAGCTGCGAGGCGGTGGCGCTGTTGGTCGCCTCGGGCAGCGAGGCAGCCATGGCGGTGCCCAGCGTTGCAAGCAGCAGGGCGGCGGAAACTGCGTATCGAATCATGGGTCCCTCCATTCATGGACGGTTGGCAGGTCGGATGGTGGGGTGTCGCGGCTACCCATCCTCGGTGCGGCCACGGTTGCAACTATGAGGTTGACGCTCGATCACGCGGATTCACGACGCGGTGACCTCGCTTGCCCGCGGGCGGAGCGGTCATGCGTCGCGGGCGTGCCGCTTCCCCTTGATCAACCCAGGCTTGACACTACGCCGCAATTCGGGCGTAATCATACGTGTACGAACAATAATCGTCCGGCAGGGGGCGACGAGGATTGGCGTATCTTCGCCCGCACAGCATCGAGGAAGCGGTCGGCGCCCTGGCGGCGCGGCCGCTCATTGTACTGGCCGGCGGCACCGACCATTTCCCGGCCCGCGTGGGGCCGCGCGCCGAGGAAGACATCCTCGACATCTCGGCGATCGCGGAGATGCGGGGGATCGCCGAGGACGACCGGGGCTGGCGCATCGGCGCGCTCACCACCTGGACCACGGTCGCACAAGCCGACCTGCCGCCGCTGTTCGACGGGCTGAAGTTGGCGGCGCGCGAGGTGGGCGGCGCGCAGATCCAGAACCGTGGGACGGTCGGCGGCAATCTGTGCAACGCCTCGCCCGCCGCCGACGGCATTCCCCCGCTGCTGAGCCTCGATGCGCAGGTGGAGCTGGTGTCCGCCGCCGGCCCGCGGCGCATGCCGCTGGCGGATTTCGTCCAGGGCAACCGCCGCACGGCGCGACGCGGCGACGAACTGCTGCGGGCGATTTACGTGCCCCGGCCAGGTCACCTGGCGCGCGGCGATTTCCTGAAGTTGGGCGCCCGGCGCTACCTGGTGATCTCGATCGCGATGGCGGCCGGCGTGATCGAGCGGACGGGCGAGAACACCGTGGCGGCGGCGCGGATCGCCGTCGGCGCCTGCTCGGCATCGGCCCAGCGCCTGCCCGCGCTCGAACATGCGATGCTCGGCACGCCGATCGACAAGTCGCTGGCGATGCGCGTGACGCCGGCGCAACTGGACGCCCTGGCGCCGATCGACGACATCCGCGGATCGGGCGCCTATCGCCGCGAGGCCGCCCTGACGCTGGTGCGCCGCCTGGTCGGCCGGTTGGCCGCCGCATGAGCGCGCCGATCCGCTTCCGCCTGAACGGCACCGAGGTCGCGGTGACAGCGCCGCCGAACCGTCGGCTGACCGACGTGCTGCGCCTCGATTTGGGGCTGACCGGCACCAAGGTCGGCTGCGAGGCGGGCGACTGCGGCGCCTGCACGGTGCTGGTGGATGGGGCCCAGGCCTGCGCCTGCATGATCCCCGCCGCCCAGGCCGAGGGCACCCAGATCGTGACCGTCGAGGGATTGGCGGCGAAGGGCGAAATGTCGGCGCTGCAGCGCGCCTTCGCGCGCCACGGCGCGGCGCAGTGCGGGATTTGCACGCCCGGCATGCTGATGGCCGCGTCCGACCTGTTGCGGCGCAATTCGCGCCCGACCGAGGACGAGGCGATGGACGCGCTGGGCGGCGTGCTGTGCCGCTGCACCGGCTATCGCAAGATCGTCGAGGCGGTGCTGGACGCCGCCGCCAACCGCCCGGAAGCATCGCCGCCGCCGTCGGGTGAAGCGGTGGGCGCGCGCCTCCAGCGCGTGGACGGCCTGCCCAAGCTCGACGGCACCGAGCGCTACGGCGACGACGTGGCACCGGCCGATGCGCTGTGGCTGCGCGCGGTGCGCTCGCCCCATGCCCGCGCCATCTTCACGCTGGGCGACACCAAGGCGCTGCGCGCCAAATACCCGGGCCTGGCGCGAGTCTTCACGGCCAGGGACGTGCCGGGCAACAACGGCTTCGGCATCTACCCGACGATCAAGGACCAGCCGGTGCTGGCCGACGGTCAAGTGCGCTATCGCGGCGAGGCGGTCTGCGCCCTGGTGGGCGACCGCGCGACGATCGAGCGCATCCGCGACGACGAGCTGCCGATCGCGTGGCAGCCGCTTGCGCCGCTCATGGGATGCCCCGCGGCCAAGGCGCAAGGCGCGTCGGCGATCCACGCCCATCTGCCGGACAACGTGCTGATTACGGGCCGCGTGGTCCGAGGGGATGTCGAAGCGGCGCTCGCGCAGGCCGCCGTCACGGCCGAGGGCGCCTGGGAGACCAGCTTCGTCGAGCACGCCTATATCGAACCCGAGGCGGGCTACGCGCGGCGCGTCGGCGACCGGCTGGAAGTGCACGCCTGCACCCAGCAGCCCTTCGCCCATCGCGACGAGATCGCGCAGGTCATGGGCCTGCCGCCCGAGCGCGTGCGCTTCATCGCCAGCGCCGTGGGCGGCGGCTTCGGCGGCAAGCTGGATTTGTCGCTGCATCCCCTGATCGCGATGGCCGCCTGGCACCTGGACCGCCCGGTGCGCTGCGTCTACACGCGGCCGGAATCGATGGCGTCCACCACCAAGCGCCATCCCGCCGCGGTGCGCGGGCGCTGGGGCGCGGACAAGGAAGGAAACCTGGTCGCGATCGACTTCGACGGCGACTTCAACACCGGCGCCTACGCCTCCTGGGGCCCGACCGTGGCGACGCGCGTGCCGGTGCATGCCAGCGGCCCCTACAAGGTCGGGACGGCGCGGGCATTCGCGCGCGCGATCCACACCAACGAGCCTCCCGCCGGCGCCTTCCGCGGCTTCGGCGTGCCCCAGGCCGCCGTGCTGCACGAAGGCCTGATGGACGAGCTGGCCGACAAGCTCGGCATGGACCGTCTGGAATTCCGCTGGAAGAACGCGATCCGCGTGGGCGACGCTACGGCGACAGGCCAAGTGATGGAGCACAGCGCGGGCCTCGCCGCCTGCCTGGAGGCGCTGCGCCCGCACTGGAAGCGCCTGCGGGCGGAGGCGACGGAGCACAACAGGCGCGCCGGCAACGGCCACGCCAGCATCAGGCGTGGCGTCGGCATCGGCTGCATGTGGTACGGCATCGGCAATACCGCGCTGTCGAATCCTTCCACCATGCGGCTGGGCATCGCGGCCGATGGGCGCGTCACGCTCTACAACGGCGCGGTCGATATCGGCCAGGGCTCGACCACCGTCTTGCAGCAGATCGCGGCCGACGCCCTCGGCGTCCCCGTGGATTGCATCGCGCAGATCGTCGCCGACACCGCGCGCACCGAGGACGCCGGCAAGACCTCGGCCTCGCGCCAGACTTTCGTTTCCGGCAAGGCGGCCGAGCTGGCCGGGTTGGACCTGCGCGAGAAGGTGCTGCGCCTGGCCAACGCCGGCCCGAAGGCGCGCATCGCCATCGACGGCAGGCGCTTGCGCGTCAAGGACGGCGAGGCGGAGCGCACGGTCGACCTGTCCGCGCTGAAGCCCGACCTGCCCGGCGGCGACGTGCTGACCGGCCGGGGACGGTTCGATCCGCCGACCAAGCCGCTGGATGCCGACGGCCAGGGCGTGCCCTACGCCACCTATGGCTTCGCGGCCCAGCTCTGCGACATCGACGTGGACGTGGAGCTGGGCACGGTCAAGCTGCGCCGCTTCGTCGCCGCGCACGACGTCGGCCGCGCCATCAACCCCCCCCTCGTGGAGGGACAGATCCACGGCGGCATCGCCCAGGGCATCGGCCTGGCGCTGATGGAAGAGTATATCCCCGGCCGCACGGAGAACCTGCACGACTACCTGATCCCCACGGTGGGCGACGTGCCGCCGATCGACGTCATCCTGATCGAGGACCGCGAACCCCTGGGCCCATTCGGCGCCAAGGGCATCGGCGAGCCGGCCCTGGTGCCCACGGCGCCGGCGATACTGGGCGCCATCCGCGACGCCACCGGCGCCGTGGTCCGCAAACTGCCGGCCCTGCCGCACCGTGTGCGCGCGGCGATCAAGGCCACGCAAGGAGGCACTCAGCCATGAGCGATGTGCAAGCCGCCGAGACCGCGAAGGCCGACGACGGGCTGATCCGCTGCGACGCCTGCCCCGTGCTGTGCCGCATCCGACCGGGCAAAACCGGGGCCTGCGACCGCTACGCCAATGTGGACGGCGTGCTGACGCGCACCGACCCGCTGGTGCTGGCGCAACGCGCGCTCGACCGCGACGGCAAGCTGGTGCCGTTCTTCGAGGGCTCGCAGGCCTGGGCCGGCGAGATCGCGCCGCGCGCACCGGTGTTCGTGACCGGCGTCGGCGCTGGCACCACCTATCCCGACTACAAGCCCGCGCCCTTCATCGTGTCGCAGAACTATGCCGGGGTCGATACGGTGACCGTCGTGACCGAGGGCATCTTCAGCTATTGCAGCGTGAAGGTGAAGATCGACACCGACCGCCATGTCGGGCCCGAGCAGGCCACGGTGAAATGCGACGGCGAGCCCGTGGGCCACGTGATGACCGCCGAGTACGGATCGCAGATGCTCTCGCTCGGCGGCGTGCGCCACTTGACCGGCGGCGGCAAGCGCGAAGGCACCGTCACCTGCGAGATGATGCTGAACCTCTGCAACAAGCAGGCGGTAAATCTCGAGGTCGAGGGCGGCGGCAAACTGACCATCCAGGCGGGCAAGCCGCCGGTGATCGACGGCCACCAGGAAGAGCGCATGCGCGTGGGTTGCGGCTCGGCCACGATCGGCATCTTCGCGCGGCAATGGCGCGACCATGTCGACGAGGTGATCGTGGTGGACGACCACATCACCGGCGTGCTGACCGAGCATCAGGCCGGGCGCTATCTCGACATGAAGCCGGCGGGTATCCGCGTCCGGGGGCGCCGGTCGACCCCCGGGCGCTATTTCCAGGTCGCGCATCCCGGATCGGGCTGGGGCGGCACCGACGTGACCGACCCGCTGACGATCATCGAGAAGATCGATCCCAAGACCGCCTGGCCGGGCATGCGCCTGCTGATGGTCAGCACGACCGGCGAGGACTCCGCCTGGTTCGTGCTGGACGACAAGCTGAAGCCGCTGCCCGCGGCGATGCCCGCGCCGATCGCCAAGGTGGTGGAGCGCATCGGCGAGAACTGCGAGCCGGCGCTGTGCACCGTGCTGTTCATGGGCGGCGCGGGCGGGTCCTTGCGCGCGGGCGTGACGGAGAACCCGGTGCGCCTGACCCGCTCGGTGCGCCAGAGCCTGACGCGCGTGACCTGCGGCGGCGCGCCGGCCTATGTCTGGCCGGGCGGCGGCATCACGGTGATGGTCGACGTCACGCGCATGCCCGACAAGTCCTTCGGCCACGTGCCGACGCCGGCGCTGGTCGCGCCGATCGAGTTCACCATGCGGCTGGAGGACTATCGCGGCCTGGGCGGGCATGTCGAGAACGTCGTCACAATGGACAGCGTGCTGAGCGACAAGCGTCGCCGCGACGAGGCCTGGCGACCCGACAATCCGTGGCCGCTGGATGTCGCGCGGCCGCACGGCGAGAACGCATGACCGGCCCTGTCGCCGCGCTCCTTGCCGACGGCAGGCTGCACCTGCAGCACGGCCCGATCGACCTGATCATCGGCGCGGTTGGCGACGAGGACGAGGTGCTCCGCGCCTATCGCCAGGTGACCGCGGCGTTCGACGGCGTGCTGGAAGGCCTGGTCGCGGAATTGCCGCTGCTGCGCGCGCCGGTGCGCGAACCCCTGCCCCTCGCCCGCAACCCCATCGCCCGGCGCATGATCGCGGCGGTGTGGCCCTATCGCGCGGTGTTCATCACGCCGATGGCGGCAGTGGCGGGCGCGGTGGCGGACGCGATGCTGCAGGCGATGGTCGCGGGACGCAACCTACGACGCGCCTACGTAAACGACGGCGGCGACATCGCGATCCGCCTGGCGCCGGGCGAAGCGATGCGCGTGGGCGTCGCCGGATCGCTGGAGGATGGCGAACCGGACGCGACGCTCGACGGCTTCGCCACGATCGATTCCGCGTCGCCGGTGCGCGGCGTCGCGACGTCCGGGCGCGGCGGACGCTCCCTAAGTCTAGGCATTGCCGACAGCGTCACCATCCTGGCCGCGACCGGCGCCGAGGCCGACGCGGCGGCGACGATCGTGGGCAACGCGGTGAACGTCGACAGTGCAGCGATAGGCCGCCTGGCCGCCAGCCAAGCGAAGGACGACAGCGACCTGGGCGACATCCCCGTGACGGTCGCGGTCGGGCCGCTGGGCGACGACGAAATCGCGCGTGCTCTGGACAACGGCGCGGCCGAGGCCGGGCGCCTGCTGGCAACCGGCCTGATCCACGGCGCGCTGCTGCGGCTGCGCGGCGAGCGGCGGGTCGTCGGCGGTCCTCGTCCTTCGAGACGCTCGCTATCGCTCGCTCCTCAGGATGACGCGATCCCTTCTGGCTCCAAACCAACGCGTCATCCTGAGGAGGGCCGAAGGCCCGTCTCGAAGGATGAGAAACGCCGCAAGCGCGGCAATCCCGAAGCGAAGCGAAAATGAAGGACGACGACAGCCGCTGCCGGCTCTACTTGATCACGCCGCCCAGGCTCGAGCCGCGCATGTTCGCCGACACCCTCGCGCGCGCGCTCGATGCGGGGGACGTGGCCTGCGTGCAGTTGCGGCTCAAGGACGCGGAGGACGACGCGCTGCTGCGCGCGATCGAGGCGCTGCGCCCGGTGGCGCAAAAGCGCGACGTGGCCTTCCTGATGAACGACCGGCCGGACCTCGCCGCCGTGACGGGCTGCGACGGGGTGCATGTCGGACAGCAGGACACGCCCTATGCCGAGGCGCGCGCGACCGTCGGTCCCGACGCCATCGTCGGCGTCACCTGCCACGATTCGATCCACCTGGCCATGACCGCGGCCGAGGCCGGCGCCGACTACGTCGCCTTCGGCGCGTTCTTCCCGACCTCGACCAAGGAGGCGCGCTTCCACGCCACGATCGAGCTGCTGGAGGACTGGAGCACGGCGATGGTCGTGCCCTGCGTCGCGATCGGCGGCATCACGCCCGAGAACTGCGCGCCGCTGGTCAGGGCCGGCGCCGATTTCCTGGCGGTGGTGTCGTCGGTTTGGGATGCGCCAGACGGGCCAGCGGCGGCGGTGCAGCGCTTCAACGCGGCGATCGACGCGGCGCGCTGATGTCCCTCACCCTGCCGAACCCGCGCGGCGCAAGTTCCGGGTGGCCCAGCGCAGCACGCTCCTCTAACACCGCCGCATGACCTCCACCCAAGCCAAGCCGATGACGGCCGGCGAATGGTCGCTGCTGCTGGCGCTGTCGGCGATCTGGGGCTGCACCTTCTTCCTGGTGGCGATCGCGCTGCGCGAATTGCCGTTCGTGTGGGTGGCGGTCGCACGGGTGGGGCTGGCGGCGCTGATGCTGCACGCGGTCGTGCTGGCGCGCGGCGTGGCCTATCCGCGCGACCTCCGGCGCTGGGGCCGGTTCCTGGTGCTGGGGTTGATCAACAACGCGATCCCCTTCGGCCTGATCTTCTGGGCGCAGACCCACATCCCCAGCGCGCTGGCGGCGATCCTCAACGCCTCGACGCCGGTCTTCGCGATGGTGCTGGCGCATTTCGCCACCGCCGACGACCGCCTGAGCGCGCGCCGTTTGCTGGGCGTCTTGATCGGCATCGCCGGCGTCGCCGCGATGATGGGACTGCAGGCGCTGGAAGGCTTGAGCGCCGGGTTCCTAGCGCAGCTTGCCGTGCTCGGCGCGGGCTTGTCCTACGCCGTCGCCGGGCTCTATGGCCGGCGCTTCGCGGGCACGCCGCCGGTCATTACCGCCGCCGGCCAGATGACCGGTTCGACCTTGATCCTGTTGCCCATCGCGTTGATCGCCGAGCCGCCCGCGACGCTGGCCTTGCCCGGCATCGCGACCTTGGCCGCGCTGCTGGCGCTGGCCGGCATCTGCACCGCGCTCGGCTACTTGATCTATTTCCGCATCCTGGCCACGGCCGGCGCCACCAACCTGCTGCTGGTGACGCTGCTGATCCCGGTCGGCGCCGTGCTGCTGGGCGTATTCGCGCTGGGCGAGACGCTGCTCGCGCGCCACCTCGCCGGCATGGCGCTGATCGCCGCCGGACTGGTCGTGATCGACGGAAGGGCGCTTAACGCGCTTGGCTCGCTTATTCGATTCCCCCCTCCCCTTGCGGGAGGGGGAAAGGGGGAGGGGTGCTAACACCGACCGCACAAGGTCGCGCTGTATCAAGCCTCGCTGATGCCCCCTTCCCCTAACCCCTTCCCGCGAGGGGAAGGGGGACGATAGAGGTACTGGCTTCCGTCTGCTCTACGCCGTCTCGGCCGGCTGCTCGGCCGCGGCTTCGGCTTCCGCCGCGGGCTTCTCGGCCGCGGCGCCCGACTTCGCCTTCTTGCGCGCCGCCGCCGCCACCGCCGCGGTCAGATCGCGCGTCGTGCACAGGCCGAGCTCGAGCGGATGGCGCGGGCGGATGTTCTGCATGTTCCAGTGCGAGCGGTCGCGCACCTTGGCGATCGTCGTCTTGGTGGTGCCCACCAGCTTGGCGATCTGCGCGTCGGTCAGCTCGGGATGCGTCTTGACCAGCCAGGCGATCGCATCGGGCTTGTCCTGGCGCTTGGCGATCGGCGTGTAGCGCGGCCCCTTCTGGCGCGTCACCGGACCCGGCAGGTCGCGCGCCATCATCTTCAGCCGCGCGTCGGGATCGCCTTCGCAGCGCTTGATCTCCTCGGCGGTCAGCTCGTGGCTGCCGATCGGGCTCTGCCCGTGCATCCCGGTCGCCACCTCGTCGTCGGCGATCGCCTGGACCTCGAGTTCGTGCAGGCCGCAGAACTCGGCGATCTGCTTGAAGGTCAGCGTGGTGTTCTCGACCAGCCATACGGCGGTCGCCTTGGGCATCAACGGTGTCGCCATTGCGATCTCCAATCGGACGGAAGGAACCAGGTCGCGCCAGAAGCTCCGGCACGCCACCCGGCTCGGAATCGGGGGATATGGTCCTATATAGGGCGGTTCCCCGCAGCGCGCCACCGAAAGCTGCGGAAAACCGTGTTAAACCCTTAGACCGTCAGGACGATCTTGCCGATATGGGCGTTGGTTTCCATCAGCGCATGGGCCCTGCCGGCCTCGGCCAGGGGAAACCGGGCGTGGATCAGCGGCTTGATCCGCCCGGCGGCCGCATGGGGCCAGATCTCGGCCTCCACCGCCCGGGCGATGGCGCCCTTCTCGGCGACCGAGCGCGGCCGGAGCGTCGAGCCGGTGACGGTCAGGCGCTTGCGCATGACCGGCTCGATGTTCAGCTCGACCTTGCCGCCGCGCAGGAAGGCGATGTAGACGAGCCGCCCCTCGACGGCCAGGCAGTCGATGTTGCGGGCGAAATAGTCGCCGCCGACCATGTCGAGGATCACGTCGACGCCGCGCTTGGCCGTGGCCTCCTTCACCTTGGCGGCGAAGTCCTCGGCCTTGTAGTCGATCGCGAGATCGGCCCCGAGGTCGCGGCAGGCCTTGGCCTTCTCCGCGCCGCCCGCCGTGGCGAACACGGTGACGCCGCGCGCCTTGGCCATCTGAATCGCGGTGGTGCCGATGCCGCTGGTGCCGCCATGCACCAGCAAGGTTTCGCCCTTGGCCAAGCGCCCGCGCTCGAACACGTTGGTCCAGACGGTCATCACCGTCTCGGGCAGGCAGGCCGCCTGCTCCATCGACAGGCCGGCGGGGATCGCCATGCATTGCGGCTCGGGCGCCGCGCAGAACGCCGCGTAGCCGCCGCCGGCCACCAAGGCGCACAGCTTGTCGCCAAGCTTCCAGCGCGTCGCCCCCGCGCCCAGCGCGGCGACCGTGCCGGCGATTTCGAGGCCGGGCAGGTCGGACGTGCCCGGCGGCGGGTTGTACATGCCCTTGCGCTGCAGCACGTCCGGCCGGTTGACGCCGGCGGCCGCGACCTGGATCAGCACCTCGCCCGCCGCGGGCTTGGGCACCGGCCGCGTCGCGGGCCGCAGCACCTCGGGGCCGCCGGGTTTCTCGATCTCCACGCAGGTCATGGTCGCGGGCAGGAACATCGGGCGCGTCTCCGGTAGGCGGCGTGTTGATGAGGGATGGCCGCGCTGGTCTAATACGCTGCGGCAGCGTCTGGCAACCCGGGAGCGCACCCATGGACCTCGACGACCTCGAACCGCGGCACAGCAAGAAGAAGGCCGCGCCGGTCAACCTGCAGCTCATGGACATCGCCGAGCTCGAGGACTACATCGCCGAGCTGCGGGCGGAGATCGAACGCGCCGAGGCGATGATCGGCTCGAAGAAGGCCGTTCGTAGCGGGGCCGACGCGCTGTTCAAGAAGAACTAGCGATCGCGCTAGCGCTTGGCGATCGCCGCGCGCAGGCGGTCTTCCTGCGCGGCGAGTTCCGGGGTCAGCGCTTCGCCGAAATCCTCCGCCTCGAAGATCGGCCGGATCTCGAGCTCGCTCGGGCCGGGCATCGGGTTCGGGCAGCGCTTTGCCCACGCGACCGCTTCGTCCATGTCCTTGACCTTCCAGAGCCAGAACCCGGCGATCAGCTCGCTGGTGGCGGCGAAGGGACCGTCGATCACGCGGCGCTGCGCGCCGTCGAAGGCAATCCGCTTGCCCGCCGACGAGGGCTTCAGCCCCTCGCCCGCCTGCATGATGCCGGCCTTGACCAGCTCTTCGTTGTATTTGCCCATCGCCGCGAGCAGTTCGGTCGACGGCATGTTGCCGGCTTCGCTGTCCTTGGTCGCCTTCACGATCACCATGACGCGCATCGTCTCGTTCCCTCTTCCGGTGGTTGCTTGTGGACCAACGCCGGACGGCCTGCGTCGGGTTGCGGCGCACGGAGATTTCCTGGCCCGTCAGCCCCGCCGCCGGCGACAGGTGCCATGGGCCAACGGCAGGATATGGAACGCAAACGGAACAGCCCAGCCGATCGCCGGATCCCTGGCGCCAGAGTCCTGAAAGCAGGGCTGGCGGGGCGCGCGGGCCGCGCTCCGTTGCTTGCGGCGACCCGAATAGCTTAACACCCCGTGCCAATTAGGGAAATTGCGCCCCCGCCGCACGACCGCCTGTGGAAAACGGGTAGGAATGCGGCAAAAAAAGCCCTATAAGACGCGCAATGAAATTCCCCGCCACCCGGGACATTCCCCGGTGCGGCCGGGGACCAGGGGAATGAAGGTCATGCTGAAGGGCAAGGTGGCGATCGTCACCGGATCGACCAGCGGGATCGGCCTGGGCATCGCCGAGGTACTGGCGTCGCAGCACTGCGACGTGATGATGAACGGCTTCGGCGACGAGAAGATGATCGCCGCGCTGCAAGCGCGCATCCAGCGCCAGTACAAGGTCAAGGTCGGCTATCACGGCGCCGACATGATGCAGCCCGACGAGGTGCAGGCGATGGTCAAGGCCACGCGCCGCGAGTTGGGCTCGGTCGACATCCTGGTCAACAACGCCGGCATCCAGCACGTCGCGCCGATCGAGGAATTCCCGCGCGCGAAGTGGGACGCGGTGATCGCGACCAACCTCAGCGCCTCGTTCCACTCGATCCAGGCGGCCATTCCGCACATGCGCAAGAAGAAATGGGGCCGCGTCATCAACATCGCCTCGGCGCATGGCTTGGTCGCGTCGAAGGACAAGTCGGCCTACGTGGCGGCGAAGCACGGGCTGGTCGGCCTGACCAAGGTCGCCGCGCTCGAGCTCGCCGGCTCGGGCATCACCTGCAACGCGATCTGCCCGGGCTGGGTGCTGACGCCGCTGGTGCAGAAGCAGATCGAGGAAAAGGCGCGCGACAAGAAGATCAAGGTCAAGGAAGCCGAGCACGAGTTGCTGGCCGAGAAGCAGCCGTCGGAGCAGTTCGTAACGCCCGACCAGATCGGCAAGCTGATCGTCTTCCTGTGCACGCCGGCAGCCGACCAGATCACCGGCACGTCGCTGTCGATCGACGGCGGCTGGACCGCGCAGTAGGGTCCTTTTCCGAAGGGAATTTCGCGGCTACCGCCAGGTTGCGGTCACTGCGGGGCTGCCATGCAGGTTGCGCATGGGTATCGCCGCGGCTAAGCCGGCCCGGATCCGGTCGCGGGCGCCGTCTTCTGCCGGGCGCTGTCGCGAAGCCAAAGCGCGAGCAGCCAGATCGACGGCACGATGGCCAGCCCGTAAGTCAGCCACTCGCCGATCTCGCCTTCCGGCCCATAGGGCTCGGTCGCGTCGTGCCAGAACTCATTGTTGACCAAGGGCAGGACCCCGGCTTCCGCGAACTCGTGGAGGGCATAGATCACGAGTTGGATCGAGAACAGAACCAGGAACACCGCGGCGAATTGAAAGAAGGCGGTAAGACTGACCCGGCGTCCCAGCTTCGCCCAGGCCGCCGCCAGCAGGCCCGCCAGCGCAAAGCCGACCACGCCGCCGGCGGCGATCGATCCGCCCGAATTCTGGCCGGCGACGGCCGCTACCATGGTCGCGGCCTCGACACCCTCGCGGGTCACCATCAGGAACAGGAACGCGGCGATGCCCAGCGAGGCCGCAAAACCCTGGCGCACCGCGGCGTTCGTCAGCGTCTGGGTGATCGCCTGCTTCATGCGCCGCCCGGTCCGCAGCACGTGCACGGTGCAGGAGATGATCAGCACCGCCGCCACCAGCGCCAGCGCGCCTTCCCAGGCCGGTCCCATTTCGCCCAGCTGGGCCAGAATCCAGCCGACCAGCGCGGAAGCCACGACCGCGGCCCCCACGCCCCAGTAGACCGCGGGCAGCAGCGCCTGGCGCCCGGTCTGGCGCAGATAGGCGACGGCAATGCCGGCGACCAGCAGGGCCTCGAGCCCTTCGCGGAAGATCACCACGCTGGTGGACAGGAAGGCGCCCATGACGATGCTCCGGCAGCTCCAGGTTCCGAGGCGACGCGGCCTCAGCTTCGTAAAACCTTGCCGTTTTTTGCGAATGATTGTCAATAGCGACATTCGGCCGCGGGTCAGATCCAGATCGCCATCCGCAGCCGCCGCGAGTCGCGCTGGCCGCCGAGTTCCCGCCCCCGTCCGGCGGCGAAACGCCGGGCCGCCAGCGCCAGGGCAGCGGCGTCGTAAAGGTCGTCCAGCGCCGCGCCACCCCTGCGCGGCAGGCCGGCCGCCAGCGCGTCGATACCTGCCAGGCCGTGGCGCAGCAGCACGGCGCGCCGCACCGCCAAGCCCTCGGAAGTGCGCTTCCGCGGCAGTGGCGCGCCGCCGTTGAGGCCGATGAAGATCACCTCGGGATGGCTTTCGCGCACCCGGCGCTGGCGCGCCGGCGTCATCCAGGCGTCGAGTTCGGCGATGCGCGGCAGGATGTTCCAGGCCTGCTTGCTGATGCCCTTGCCATCGCGCTTGCCCCAGGCGTTGGCCGCCGGGTAGTCGGAATAGCCGAGCAGCGGCCGGCGCAGATGCAGGAACACGCTGGAGCGCCGCTCGGGCTGTAGCAGGGCCCGCGCCATTGCGTCGCACTCCCGCGCGCCGGTGTCGGGCAGGCCGATCGGCATGTCGACCGCCACCATGGCCAGGCCGCGCAGCGGCAGACCGTTGAATCGGTCAACGATATCAACGCGCGCCGCGCCCCCTGGCCCCAGCCGCACCAGAAGCCAGCCGGCCCGGCAGCCATCGACCCCACCCACCGCGCGACTGGTATCGCCAGCAGATATTGTGGAATCCCCCATGGCTTTAACTCCGCCTTAAGGAGCGGCGGGTAGGATGCGCTTACGGTTTCGGTATCGGAACCGTTCAGTCATCTCATCCCGTTTTCTCCTCCCTAAACTCGGGCTGCCCTCACCGGCGGCCCGATTTTTTTCCAGTGCGTCGAGCCATCTCGCGTCTCCACCGCCGAAGCCCTAGCATGGCGACCGGCCGAAGCACGACAGAGGGGCGACGACACGATGCTTCCTTCGCAACGCGACCAGTTCGATATACCGCGCGACATCTGCTACCTGAACGCGGCCTCGTGGAGCCCGCTGCCGTTGGCGACCCAAGAGGCGGGACGCGCGGCGGTCGGGCGCAAGGGCCAGCCCTGGAAGATCGATCCCGGCTTCGCCGGCGAGCAGCACGAGCGCGCGCGCAAGGCCGCGGCGCGGCTGATCAACGCCGAGCCTGAGGACGTGGCGCTGATCTCCTCCGTCAGCTACGGCGTGGCCACCGCGGCGAAGTGCCTCAGCGTGCCGAAGGGCGCGCGCGTGCTGCTGCTGCAGGACGACCATTCCTCGCCGGCGCTGGAATGGATGACCCGCGCGCCGGCCGAAGGCTACGCGACCGAGACCGTGGCGCAGCCGGCCGACGGCGACTGGACCAGCGCGGTGCTGGCAGCGATCGACCGCAAGGGCGCGGCGCCGGTGGCGCTGGCCTCGATCTCCTCGCTGCACTGGTCGGATGGCGGCGGCATCGACCTCGACCGCGTCGCGGCGGCGCTGCGCAAGCAGGGCGCCGCGCTGCTGGTCGATGGCACCCAGGGCGTCGGCGCGGTGCCGTTCGACGTGCGCAGCCTCGATCCCGATTTCCTGGTCTTCCCGACCTACAAGTGGACGCTCGGGCCCTATGGCCGCGCCTTCATCTACATCGCCAAGCGTCGCCAGGACGGCCAGCCGCTGGAGCAGACCGGCTTCGGCCGGCGGTCGGTCGCGGCCGAGCGCGCGCCGCCCTACCTGAAGGACACCGCCTATGTCGACGGCGCGCGGCGCTTCGACATGGGCGAGCGCGACCATTTCATCTCGCTGGAGATGGCGGCGATCGGCATGGAGATGGTCGACCGTTGGGGCGCGGACGCCATCGCCCGGCGCCTGCGCATGCTGACCGACCGCTTGGCCGACGGCCTGCGCAATTCCGGCGTGCTGATGCTGGACGACAAGTACCGCGTGCCGCACATCCTCAGCCTCGCCTTCCCCAAGGGAATGCCGGCGGACCTGGTCCAGCGCCTCGCCAAGGACAAGGTCTACGCCGCGCCGCGCCTTGGCCGTCTGCGCATCAGCCCGCACGTCTACAACGACGAAGAGGACGTCGACCGCTTCATCGAGGTGTTCCGCAAGGCTTTCGTTTGAAGCATGGCCGCACCGCCGTCGATCTTCGCGATCCTCGACCTGCCGGTCGCGATCAAGGTCGTCGACATCGGCGCCAACCCGATCGACGGCGAGCCGCCGTACGCGCCGCTGCTGAAAGCGGGCCGCGCCGAAGTGGTGGGCTTCGAGCCGAACCTGCAGGCGCACGCCGTGCTGCAACAGAAGAAGGAGCCGCGCGAGACCTACCTGCCGCTGGCGATCGGCGACGGCAAGCGCCACACGCTGCATCATTGCCACGCGCCCGGCATGACCTCGCTGCTGGAGCCCAATCCCGACGTGCTGGCGCTGTTCCACGGCTTCCCCGACTGGGGACGCGTCGTTCGTACCGAGGCGGTCGACACGGTGCGCCTGGACGACGTGGCGGAGACGGCGGGCCTCGACCTGCTGAAGATCGACATCCAGGGCGCCGAGCTGATGGTGTTCGAGAATGCGCCGCGCCGCCTGGCCGAGGCCCTGGTGATCCAGACCGAGGTCGAGTTCCTCGAAATGTATCGCGGCCAGCCGCTCTATGGCGACGTCGAGCGGTTCCTGCGCGCGCAAGGCTTCATGCTCCACCGCTTCGAGCCGCTGGTCAGCCGCGTGGTGAAGCCGTTGGTGCTGGGCGGCGACATCTTCGCCGGCTTCACCCAGCTGTTCTGGGCCGACGCGATCTTCGTTCGCGACCTGACGCGGCTGGGCGGGCTCGACGACGGCCAGCTGCTGCGCGCGGCGGCGATCCTGCACGAGTGCTACAAGGCGGTCGATCTGGCGCTGCACATCCTGCTGGAGCACGACCGGCGCGCCGGCACGGCGCTGGGCCCGCGCTACCTTCAGGCGATCACCGCACGCGCGTAGCAAGCCCCCCACCCTAACCCTCCCCCACAAAGGGGGGAGAAGACTCTTTTTGCCCCCTCCCCCTCGATGGGGGAGGGTTGGGGTGGGGGTGCTTTCGCGGCAGCGGAAGTTGCTCTAGGTTCCGCGCCACCTCGTTCCAAGTGGAGGGCCGCCATGGTCGCGCCCAAGCATCCGCGCTTCGCCACGCTCAGCCTTCACGCGGGCCAGCAGCCCGACACGGCGACCGGCGCGCGCGCCGTGCCGATCTACCAGACCACCTCCTTCGTGTTCGACGACACCGACCACGCCGCCTCGCTCTTCAACCTCGAGCGCGCGGGCTACATCTACAGCCGCATCGGCAACCCGACCGTGGCGGTGCTGGAGGAGCGGCTGGCCGCGCTGGAGGGCGGGGTCGGCGCGGTGTGCGCGGCGAGCGGCCAGGCGGCGCTGCACCTGGCGATCGCGACGCTGATGGGCGCGGGCGGGCACATCGTCGCCTCGGCCTCGCTCTACGGCGGAAGCGTCAACCTGTTCGCCCACACTCTGCCGCGCTTCGGCATCACCACCACCTTCGTCAAGCCGCGCGACCTGGACGGATTCCGCAACGCGATCCGCCCGGAGACGCGACTGATCTTCGCCGAGGTGCTGGGCAATCCCGGGCTCGAGGTGCTGAACATCCCCGAAGTGGCCGCGATCGCGCACGGGCGGAAAATCCCGCTGATGCTCGACGCCACCTTCGCCACGCCCTACCTGATCCGCAGCTTCGAGCACGGCGCCGACCTGGTCATGCATTCCGCCACCAAGTGGCTGGGCGGGCACGGCGTCGCCATCGCCGGCGCGCTGATCGACAGCGGGCGCTTCGACTGGGAAGGCTCGGGGCTGTTCCCGACCATGACCGAGCCCTATGCCGGCTATCACGGCATCGACTTCGCCGAGGATTTCGGGCCGCAGGCCTTCGTGATGCGGGCGCGCTGCGAGGGACTGCGCGATTTCGGCCCCTGCATGAGCCCGGGCAACGCCTTCTATATCCTGCAGGGCGTCGAGACCCTGCCGATGCGCATGGAGCGCCACGTCGCCAACGCGCGCGCCCTGCTCCAATTCCTCAAATCCTCCGACGCGGTGGCCTGGGTCAACCACCCGGACCTGCCCGAGCATCCCGACCACGAGCTGGCGAAGAAGCTCTTGCCGCGCGGCGCGGGCTCGATGGTGAGCTTCGGCATCAAGGGCGGGCGCGCCGCCGGCGCCAGGTTCATCGGGAAGCTGGAGCTGTTCTCGCACCTCGCCAACGTGGGCGACGCCAAGTCGCTGGTGATCCACCCGGCCAGCACGACGCACCAGCAGATGGACGCCAAGCAGCTCGCCGCCGCCGGGGTGGGCGAGGACATGATCCGCATGTCGGTCGGGCTGGAAGACCCCGCCGACCTGATCGACGACCTGAAGCAGGCGCTGCGCGCCGCGACGAAGCCATGAGGCGCGCGCTACCCCCTCCCATCCCTGCCCCTGAAGGGAGAGGGGCAAGAAGAGACGGGCGGCGTTTTGAATCTTTCCCCTCCCCCTCAGGGGGAGGGATGGGAGGGGGTCTTCCCCGATGCAACTGAGCGTGAAGGGATCGCCGGTCTACGCCCACACCGGCGGGCAGGACTTCGACGCGACGAAACCGGCCATCGTGTTCGTGCACGGCGCGGGCATGGACCACACGGTCTGGGGGCTGCAGGCGCGCTATTTCGCCCATCACGGCTTCGCGGTGCTGGCACCCGACCTGCCGGCGCATGGCCGTTCCGCGGGCGCGGCGCTGGCGAGCGTCGGCGCGATGGCCGGCTGGATCGCGGCGCTGATGGACGCGGCGAAGCTCGGCACCGCCGCGCTGGCGGGCCATTCGATGGGTGCGCTCGCCTGTCTGGAGGCCGCTGCCCGGCTGGGCCCGCGCACGACGCGGCTGATCCTGTGCGGCGCCGCGCCGCGCATGGCGGTGCATCCCGAGCTGATCGCGGCGGCCGAGAAGGATCCGCCGCTGGCGCGCGACCTGATCGTCGACTGGGCGTTCGGCGGGCGCGGAAGGATCGGCGGCAACATCGCCGCCGGGCTGTGGCTGAAGGCGGCCGCGCAGCGCCTGATCGACCGCGCGGGCGGCGCGGTGCTGGCGGGGGACTTCAAGGCTTGCGACGCCTATGCCGACGGCGAGGCGGCGGCGCGAACCGTCGCCTGCCCGGCGCTTCTGATCCTCGGCCGCGACGACCGCATGACGCCGCCCAGCGCGGGGCGCGAATTCGCGCGGCTGATGAAGGATGCGGCGACTGCCGAGCTTGCGGACTGCGGCCACATGATGATGCTCGAGCAGCCCGATGCGACGCTCGAGCAGATGAAGACCTTCCTCGGAACGACCTGATGGCCGACGAAGCCCCGAAGCGGCGCGACGCCTACAAGCGTTTCGTCGCCATCACCACGCGCTGGGCCGACAACGACGCCTACGCGCACGTCAACAACGTCACCTACTACGCCTACTTCGACACGGCGGTGAACCATGTGCTGGTGACCGGGGGCGCGCTGGACATCGAGCACGCGACCGCGATCGGCGTGGTGGTCGAGACGATGTGCCGCTTCTTCAAGCCGGTCGCCTTTCCCGACGCGCTGGAGGCGGGACTGCGCGTGACGAAGCTGGGCCGCTCCTCCGTGCGCTACGAGATCGGCATCTTCAAGCAGGGCGACGACACCGCCGCCGCCGCGGGGCACTTCGTGCATGTCTACGTGCGGCGCTCGGACTTCCAGGTGATCGCGGTGCCGGACGCCGTTAAGCACGTTGTCACGCCGCTGTTGGTTAATGCCTGATTCGCCGTGTAGGATTGACGGCATCAGGGAGAGAGGCATGACCGTCGAGACGAAGACGCCGCTGCTGGCGACGCTCGCCGAGGCGCGCAAGGCGCCGCTGCCGGAGGGACGCCTGTCGGCCCTACTGATGGAGCATGGCACGATGCAGCTCCGCCACTACAAGCCGCCGCAAGGCGGCGATCCGCAGAAGCCGCATGACCAGGACGAGCTCTATGTCGTCATGAACGGATCGGGCTGGTTCCGCTGCGACGATCAGCGCGTGAAGTTCGGCCCGGGCGACGTGCTCTATGCCGGCGCCGGCGCGGTGCATCGCTTCGAGGACTACAGCAAGGACACGGAGCTGTGGGTCGTCTTCTATGGCGCCAAGGGTGGCGAGGCGTAGGCGCGGCGTCGATGGGCCTATCCAATATGGTTAGTCGAAGCCTCCGCAAATTAACTAAAATTTAAGATTTTTCTTGCGGGCAACCGCCGGCTGCATGATCATTCCCCGCGTGATCGGCGAGTTGAATGACTAACCGATCAACCCCGGGTTCGGGGGCATGCCAGGGAGGCAGGGATGCAGGATTCAGAAGTACCCTTCATCGAGCGCATCTACGACGAGGCGAAGGGCCTGCTCGTCGAGGCGCGGGACTACATGCAGACCCTGGCGCCGGCCGAGCGCGCAACCATGACGCCGCTGGAGAACCTGCAGTCGATCAGCGAGGGGCTGCGCCTCACCACGCGGCTTACCGAGGTGATGGCCTGGGCGATGACGCACAAGGCCGCGCAGTCCGGCGAGATCACCCGCGAGGAAGCCATCCAGCCCAACCGCCGGCTGGGCGGGCAGTCGATCTGCCTGGAAGAGCTGGAACCCACCGCGTTCGAGTTGCCGCCGCGCCTGGCGAGCCTGCTGCGCCGCAGCCTGGGTCTCTATCAGCGCACGCTGCGCCTCGACCGGCTGATCGCCGGCGAGGAGATGCAGTTCGGCTCGTTCAATATCTGCCTGGCCGCGAGCGAGGGCGCCAAGAACCAGCAGCCCCAGAACGCGCCGCAGCTCGTGCTGGCGTAGGAGCCGCCGATCCACCTTTCGTCATGCCCGGCCTTCGAGCGGGTCATCCACGCTTGTTGGGCAGCAACGCAGGGGCACCGCGAGAACGCCCCTCACCGGCGTTCCTCATCCTTCGAGACGCTCGCTGCGCTCGCTCCTCAGGATGACGCGGGATTTTCGTGCGCCAAAGAAAACGCGTCATCCTGAGGAGGCGCGAAGCGCCGTCTCGACGGAGGAGGAACGCGGACCGGTCGCCCTCAGCTCTTGATGCCGAGATTCTTGAAGCGCTTGTTGAACTTGGCCAGCTGGCCGCCGCTGTCGTTCAGGCGGAAGACGCCGGTCCAGGCGGGGTGCGACTTGGAGTCGATGTCCAGCCGCAGCGTGTCGCCCGGCTTGCCGTAGGTCGAACGCGTCTTGAAGTTCGTGCCGTCGGTCATGACCACGTTGATCTCGTGGTAATCCGGATGGATCTTCTCTTTCATCGGTCAAACTCCCGCGGCCGCCCGGCCGCCGCGAAATGCCGCAAATCCCATTGGAAGCGGCGGCTTATAGCGGCATTCGCCCGGCAAGGCAAGGCGCGAGGCCGGGCCATCCGGGCAGCCCGCCGGAGCCGTCCGGCGCGGCGGCCGTTAACCGTTGCGGCTCGCGGCACCGGCTGTTAGGCATGGGCCGCATTCAGCGAATTTCAAAGGCAGGTCCGCCATGGCGCTGGACGAAGCGCGCTTCCAGACGCTCGCCAATGGCGCGCTCGACCGGCTGATGGCGGCGGTCGAGGAAGCGCTGGGCGAGCGGGCCGAGGTCGACCTCGAAGGGGGAATCCTGACCATCGCATTGGCAGCCGGCGGAAACTACGTGATCAACAAGCATGGCCCGATGCGCCAGGTCTGGCTGTCCTCGCCGGTCTCGGGCGCCTGGCATTTCGCCTGGGACGAGGGCGCCGGCGACTGGCGCTCGACCCGCGGCGCGGAAACCCTGGCCGCGGTGCTGGCGCGCGACCTGGGGAAGGCCACCGGCGCGCCGGTGGCGCGGGGCTGATCCGATGGCGATGCGCGAGCGCCACTACACCGAGACCGACGCCGATCGCGCCGGCCAGCGCGCGGGCGGGCGGCGGGACCTGAAGCCGCTGGTCGGCCTGTGGCGCTACCTGCGCCCGCACGGGCTGGCGATGCTGGGCGCGTTCCTGGCGCTGACCGTCGCCGCCGGAACGGTGCTGGCGCTGGGCGCGGGCCTGCGGCGCCTGGTCGATCGCGGTTTCGGCACCGGCGACGTGGCCATGCTCGACCAGGCCGTGCTGGTGCTGTTCGCCGTGGTGGCGGTGATGGCCGGCGCCAGCTACGCGCGCTTCTACCTGGTGTCGTGGCTGGGCGAGCGCGTGGTGGCCGACCTCCGCCGCGCCGTGTTCGACCATGTGCTGCGGCTCAGCCCCGCGTTCTACGAGGTCAACAAGATCGGCGAAATCCTGTCGCGGCTTACCACCGACACCACCCTGCTGCAGGTCGTGGTCGGCACCTCGGCGCCGATCGCCCTGCGCAATTTCCTGATGCTGGCAGGCGGCCTCGGGATGCTCGCCATAACCTCGCCCAAGCTGACCGGGCTGGTGCTGCTGGTCGTGCCGCTGGTGATCGCGCCCATCCTGCTCTATGGCCGGCACGTGCGGCGCCTGAGCCGCGCCAGCCAGGATCGCGTGGCCGATGTCGGCGCCTATGTCGAGGAGCAGCTGCAGGCCGTGCGCACCGTGCAGGCCTTCACCCACGAGCCGATCGACCGCCAGCGCTTCGCCGAGCGCGTGGAGGACGCGTTCGCGACCGCGCTTGCCCGCGTGCGCGCGCGCTCGTGGATGACCGCGATCGTGATCCTGCTGGTGTTCGGCGCCATCGCCGTCGTGCTGTGGATCGGCGGGCACGACGTGCTGGCGGGCCGCATCAGCGCCGGGCAGCTTGCCGCCTTCGTGTTCTACGCCGTGGTCGTGGCCGGATCGGTGGGCGCGATCGGCGAGGTGGTGGGCGACCTGCAGCGCGCCGCCGGCGCGGCCGAGCGGCTGTTCGACCTGTTGGCGACCGAGCCCGAGATCAAGGCGCCGCCGGCGCCGCTGGCGATGCCCGAGCCGGCGCGCGGCGCGCTGAGCTTCGAGGACGTCACGTTCTACTATCCCTCGCGGCCCGAGCGCGCGGCGCTGCGCGACTTCTCGCTGGCCGTGGCGCCGGGCGAGACGGTGGCCCTGGTCGGCCCGTCGGGCGCCGGCAAGACCACCGTGTTCCAGCTGGCGCTGCGCTTCTACGATCCGCGCCTGGGCTCGGTCCGCCTGGACGGCGTCGACCTGCGGATGGCCGACCCGGCAGATGCGCGCGCGCGCATCGCGATGGTCGCCCAGGACCCGGCGATCTTCGCCGCCGACGTGTTCGAGAACATCCGCTACGGCCGTCCCGACGCCTCGGACGCGGCCGTGCACGCCGCCGCCGACGCCGCGCAGGTGACCGAGTTCGCCGAGAAGCTGCCGCAGGGCTTCGCGACGCAGCTGGGCGAGCGCGGGGTGCGCCTCAGCGGCGGCCAAAAGCAGCGGGTGGCGATCGCGCGCGCCATCCTGCGCGACGCGCCGCTGCTGCTGCTCGACGAGGCCACCTCGGCGCTGGACGCGGAAAGCGAGCGCCTGGTCCAGGCCGCGCTGGAGCGGCTGATGCAGGGCCGCACGACCATCATCATCGCGCACCGCCTGGCCACCGTGCTGAAGGCCCGGCGCATCGTCGTGCTGGACGAGGGGCGCATCGTCGCCACCGGCAGCCACGGCGAACTGGTCAAT
>JADLEG010000057.1 GCA_020846275.1 Alphaproteobacteria bacterium | reverse complement strand
TTGGTCTTGTGGTCGAGCAGCTTGATCGGCTCGCCCGGCTTGCCTTTGCCGAGCTTGCCGATCTCGTTCAGCTTGTTGAACATGTTCGAGAAATAGATCACGGCCAGGCCGGGCTCGACCTTGTCGGCCGCGGGCTGCGGCGACAGCGGCTTGGCGCCGGTGACCGGCTTGGTCTCGGCAAGGGCGTGGCCGGAAATGGCAAAAGCGAGGGCGGTGGCCCCAAACGCGGCAGTCAACAGGCGGCGACGGATCATGGCGTCCGCTTCCCTTCGATGTTGCAGATGCGGGCCGCCCTGCTCCCCATGGACTGGCCGGGGGATGCTCCTAGCGCCCACCGCGGCCCGCCGTCAAGCCCGCGCACCGGACCTAGCCGGATGCGCCGTTCTGCGGCAGATGCGGGGCATGGGCGGCGCGGCGGAAAAACCGCGGATTGCCGAGGGTCGTGACGGCGACGGTGATTTTGTCGCGCGGCTGATTTTCCTTGTACAGCCGCGCATGGGGCGGTTCCGAGGCGATCTGGAACAGCTTCTCCACCGTCCACACGATGTTCGGCACGTTCGTCTTCACGAACCGGGCGCCGAGTTCAACGTCGGATGACTTGAGCATCATTCCTGATTGCTTGGCTGCACCAGCGAGCCGCCGATCCTTCGCCAGCTATGTACCCCGCGGCCTTGCCGGCTTCAAGCGCCACGCGCCCCGCAGAATCACGTGCTATGCAATACGGCGATGCTGAGCGTCGTAATTCCCACGCTGAACGCGGGCGATGAGCTGGACCGGGCCCTGGAAGCCCTGGGCAAGCCTCCCTGGGCCGCGACGGAAGGCGAGATCGTGGTCGTCGACGGCGGCTCGACCGATGCCAGCCTGGCGGTGGCGCGCGAAGCGGGCGCACGGACCGTGGCGGCGCCGCGCGGCCGGGGCTCGCAGCTTTCCGCCGGCGCCGAGGCCGCGCGGGGCGACTGGCTGCTGTTCCTGCATGCCGACACGCGCTTGGACGCAAGCTGGGCCGAGGCGGCCGGCGCCTACATCGCCGAACCGTGCAACGGAGAGCGCGCGGCCGTGTTCGGTTTCGCGCTCGACGATCCCGCCCCCGCCGCGCGCCGGCTGGAGCGGATGGTCGGCTGGCGGACGCGGCAGCTGGGCCTCCCCTATGGCGACCAGGGTCTTCTGATCGGCCGCGCCTTCTATCGCCGTCTCGGCGGGTTCCGCCCGATCCCGCTGATGGAGGATGTCGACCTGGTGCGGCGGATCGGCCGCAGCCGGATCGACGTGCTGCCGGCCACGGCCGTTACCTCGGCGGCGCGCTGGCGGCGCGAGGGCTGGACGGCGCGGTCCGCCCGCAACCTCCTTTGCCTCGGCCTGTATTTCCTCGGTGTTCCGCCGCGCCTCATCGCCCGCGTATACCGCTAGTCCATGCGCGCCCGTCGAACCGTCATCGTATTCCTCAAGGCGCCGCGCCTCGGCCAGGTGAAAACCCGGCTGGCGCGCGCGATCGGGGCCGTCGAGGCGACGCGGTTCCATCGCGCGATGGCGGCGTCGTTGATCCGCCGGCTGGCGCGCGACCGGCGCTGGCGCACCGTGCTGTGCGTCGCGCCGCGCTCCGGACTTCGCCATCGCGACATTCCGGGCATGGGCCTGCAGCGCGTCGCGCAGGGCCAGGGCAATCTGGGCCGGCGCATGGCGCGTGCGCTCCGGCGCTGCGGCATCCGGCCCGCCGTGCTGGTGGGCACCGACATTCCCGGCCTGACGCCGGCAGTCATCGCGCGCGCCTTCCACCTGCTCGCCGGGCACGACGGCGTGTTCGGGCCGGCGGCCGATGGCGGCTTCTGGCTGGTGGGCTTGCGCGGCCGCGAGCCGCGCTTCGCCGGCGTGCGCTGGTCGACGCGCCATGCGCTGGCCGACACGCTGGCCGGGCTCGGCGCCGCCCGCATCGCGCTGCTGGACAAGCTGGAAGACATCGACACGCCGGCGGACTACCGGCGCTGGCGATCAAGATCGCGTCAGCACGCCTTGTGAATCGGTCGGGCGCGCGGCACAGTCCGGCCATGACCGCCACGACCGCGCCGCGCGCCAAGCCGCTCGATCCCGCCAAGTTCCGCAACCCCGACGTCACCGCCAAGGGCGAGCGGCGGGCCAGCGTCGCGCTGCGCGCGCTGCGGACGCTGTGGTTCAACACCGGCACGCTGTGCAACCTGACCTGCCGCAACTGCTACATCGAATCGTCACCGGCCAACGACCGGCTGGAATACCTGACCGCGGCCGAGGCGCGCGGCTATCTGGACGAGATCGCGGTGGACGGCCTGCCGACCGAGGAGATCGGCTTCACCGGCGGCGAGCCCTTCATGAATCCGGACATCGTCGCCATGCTGGACGACGCGCTGGGGCGCGGATTCCGCGTGCTGGTGCTGACCAACGCGATGAAGCCGATGATGAAGCGTGCGGCCGAGTTGCTGACATTGCGCGAGCGGTTCGCCGAGCGGCTGGCGATCCGCGTGTCGCTCGACCACTACGCGCCGGCGCTGCACCAGATCGAGCGCGGCCCGCGAAGCTGGCAGCCGGCGCTGGACGGGATCGACTGGCTGGTCCGCCACGGATTCACGCTGCATATCGCCGGCCGAACGGTGTGGAACGAGGACGAAGCCTCGCTGCGCCAGGGCTATGCGCGGATGTTCGCCGAGCGCGGCATCCCGCTCGATGCCGCCAACCCGGCCCATCTCGTGCTGTTCCCCGAGATGGACGCGGACGTCGACGTGCCGGAGATCACGGCCGCCTGCTGGGGCATCCTCCATCGCTCGCCCGACGCGATGATGTGCGCCAGCTCGCGCATGGTCGTGAAGCGCCGGGGGACCGAGCGCCCGGCGGTCGTCGCCTGCACGCTGCTGCCCTACGACCCGCAGTTCGAGTTCGGCGCCACGCTGGCCGAGGCCGCCGGCGCGACCAAGCTCAACCACCCGCACTGCGCGCGGTTCTGCGTGCTGGGCGGGGCGAGCTGCTCGGCGGGGTAAGCCAGCCCCTCTCCCGCGCACAGCGCGGGAGAGGGATTTAGGCCGCCATCGCCTTCTCGGGCTCGTCGGCCTCCAGGTCGGTTTCGCGGTTCAAGTGGCGCTGCATGTGCCGGACGTCCAGCGCGTTCTCCCATTTCGAGACGACCACGGTGGCGACGCCATTGCCCACCAGGTTGGTCAGCGCGCGCGCCTCGGACATGAAGCGGTCGACGCCGAGGATCAGCGCGATGCTCGCCACCGGGATGGTGCCGACCGACGCCAGCGTGGCCGCGAGCACGATGAAGCCGCTGCCGGTGACGCCGGCCGCGCCCTTCGAGGTAAGCAGCAGCACGCCCAGTATGCCGATCTGCTGCGCCAGGGTCAGGTCGGTATTGGTCGCCTGCGCCAGGAACAGGGCCGCCATGGTCAGGTAGATGCAGGTGCCGTCGAGGTTGAACGAGTAGCCGGTTGGGATTACCAGGCCCACCACCGATTCCTCGCAGCCCAGGTTCTCCATCTTGACCATCATGCGCGGCAGCACCGATTCCGACGACGAGGTGCCCAGCACGATCAGCAGCTCTTCCTTGATGTACTTGATGAACTTCAGGATGTTGAAGCCGTTGAGCCAGGCGATGGTGCCCAGCACGACGAAGATGAAGATCAGGCAGGTGGCGTAGAACCCCGCCATCAGCTTGCCCAGCGACAGCAAGGTGCCGATGCCGTACTTGCCGATGGTGAAGGCCATCGCGCCGAACGCGCCGATCGGCGCCACCTTCATGATGATGCCGACGACGCCGAACATCGCGTGCGACGTGATGTCGATGAACTTCACCACCGGCTCGGCGCGGCTGCCCATCATGTGCAGCGCGAAGGCGAACAGCACGGCGAAGAACAGCACCTGGATGATCTCGCCCTCGGCGAAGGCGCCGACGATCGTGTTGGGGATGATGTGCATCAGGAAGTCGACGGTGCCCTGCTCCTGGGCCTTGGCGGTGAAGCTGGCGATCGACTTGGTGTCGATCGCCGCGGCGTTGACGTTCATGCCCACGCCGGGCTGCCAGACATTGACCACGATCAGGCCGACGATCAGCGCCAGGGTCGTGACCACCTCGAAATAGACCAGCGCCTTGATGCCGACCCGGCCGACCTTCTTCATGTCCTTCATGCTGGCGATGCCGTGCACCACCGTGCAGAAGATGATCGGCGCGATCATCATCTTGATCAGCTTGATGAAGCCGTCGCCCAGCGGCTTCATCTGCTCGCCCAGCTTCGGATAGAAGTAGCCCAGCAGGATGCCGATGACGATCGCCGTCAGGACTTGCGCGTAGAGATGCGTGTAGAACGGCTTATGCGCCGTTTTGGCCCTTGTCGCCTGCATGACGTCCCCCCAGGGGCAAGTCGGTCCCCGAACCCGCTTTCTTCGGCCCAGCATATCCGGGATTTACCGTCCGGGAAACTACAGGGGCGACCTATTTGCCATCGTTGAGGTGGCATGCCGACCAATGGCCCGGCGCGATCGCCTTCAGCGCCGGCGCTTCCACCCGGCACCGCGGTATGGCGTGCGGGCAGCGGGGATGGAAATGGCAGCCCGGGGGCGGGTTCAGCGGCGAGGGAATCTCGCCCTTCACCGGCTCGAACCGCCGCTTGCGCGCGTCGAGCCGCGGAATGCCGGCGAGCAGCGCCGCCGTGTAGGGATGGTTCGGGCGCGCGAATATCTCCTCGGCCGGCGCGATCTCGACGAAGCGGCCGAGATACATGATCGCCACGCGGTCGCTCAGGTGCTCGACCACGCCGAGATCGTGGCTGATGAACAGGTAGGTGAGGCCCAGGTCGGCGCGCAGGTCCATGAACAGGTTCAGCACCTGGGCCTGGATCGACACGTCGAGCGCGGCCACCGCCTCGTCGCACACAAGGAACTCGGGCTTGACCGCCAGCGCGCGGGCGATGCCCACGCGCGCGCGCTGACCGCCCGAGAACTGATGCGGATAGCGCCGCCGGAAGCCGGGATCGAGGCCAACGCGGCGCAGCAGCTCGGCGACATAAGCGTCGCGCTCGCCGCCTGCGACGATGCCGTGCACGGCAGGCGCCTCGCCCACGATGTCCTCGACGCGCAGGCGCGGGTTCAGCGACGCGAAGGGGTCCTGGAAGATCATCTGCACCTTGAGTTCGACCGCACGCGCCTCGGCCGCCGGCATCTCGGCGACGGTCTTGCCCCGCCATCGCCGGCGCCCCTCGCTCGGCGCCAGGATTCCCGCGGCGATGCGGCCCAGCGTGGACTTGCCGCAGCCGGATTCGCCCACCAGCCCCACCACCTCGCCCTGCCTTACCGCCAGGTCGACGCGGTCGACGGCATGCACGACCTCGTCCTTGAGCTTGGCACCCAGAAGGTTGGCGATGCGCGCGGCCACGTCCAGCCGCTTGACGAAACGCTGCGATATCCCATCGAGGGCCAGCATCGGCGGCGCGTCGCTCATCGCGCATCAGCCTGCGGATGGAAGCAGCGCAGCCCGCGCCCGGGTGACGGAATGACCAGCGGCGGTTCCGCCAGACACGCATCATCGGCTCGCGCGCAGCGGGCACGGAAGGCGCAGCCCGGCGGCAGGCTCAGGAGCGACGGCGTCATGCCGGGGATTTGCGCCAGCTTCACGCCGCGACGGTTGCGGCTGGGCACCGACCCGATCAGCCCGGCCGTATAGGGGTGCTGCGGCCGGTCGAGCACGTCGTCGACCGTGCCGGACTCGACGATCCGGCCCGCGTACATCACGCAGACCGTGTCGGCGAGCCCGGCGATCACCGACAGGTCGTGCGTGATCCAGATCAGCGCCGCGCCGGTCTCGCGGCAGAGCTTCTGCACCTCGTAGAGGATCTGCCCCTGGATCGTCACGTCCAGCGCCGTGGTCGGCTCGTCGGCGATGATCAGGTCCGGCCGGTTCAGCAGCGCGATCGCGATCGCCACGCGCTGGCGCATGCCGCCGGAGAACTGGTGCGGATAGGCCCGGAGGCGCTCGTCGGGCGAGGGAATGCCGACCCGCCCCAGCGCGTCGCGCGCGCGCTCCATCGCCGCCGACCGGCCCACGGCCGGATCATGCGCCAGGATCGTTTCGATCATCTGCGTGTCGACCCGCAGGACCGGATTCAGGGTCATCATCGGGTCCTGGAAGATCATCGCGACGCGGTCGCCGCGCAGGCGCCGCAGGCGCTCCTCACCGGCGCCGACCAGGTCCTCGCCCTTGAACAGCACCCGCCCGCCGACGATCCGTCCGGGCGGGTCGACCAGGCCGATCACAGAGAAGCCGGTCACCGTCTTGCCCGAGCCGGACTCGCCGACCAGCCCCAAGACCTGCCCCGCCGACACGGTGAAGCTGACGTCGTCGACGGCCTTGAGGACACCGGCGCGGGTGAAGAAATGCGTGCGCAGGCTCTCGACGGACAGCGTCGGCTGGTTGGCCGTCATTTCTGCAGCCGCGGATTCAGCACGTCGCGCAACTGGTCGCCCACCAGGTTGATGCACACGATCGTCGCCAGCAGGGCGACGCCGGGAAAGAAGCTGATCCAGTATTTGCCGCTCAGCATGTAGGCGAAGCCGTTAGCGATCAGCAGGCCCAGCGAGGGCTTGGTGATCGGCAGGCCGAGGCCGAGGAACGACAGCGTGGCCTCGAGCGCGATCGCGCCCGCCACCAGCACGGTGTTGACGACGATCAGCGGCGGCAGGCAGTTCGGCAGCAGATGGCGGAAGACGATGCGCGACTTGCCCAGGGCCAGGCAGCGCGCCGCCTCAATGTACTCCTTGCGCCGCTCCACAAGCGCCGTCCCGCGCACGGTGCGGGCGTAATAGGCCCACTGAACGGCCACCAGCGCGATCATGATCTTGTCGACGCCCTGGCCCAGCACGGCGAGCAGGATCAGCGCGATCAGGATTGCAGGGAAGCTCAACTGGATGTCGACGATGCGCATGATCAGCGTCTCGATCGCACCGCCGACATAGGCCGCGGTCAGGCCGGCGGCCATGCCGATCAGCATCGCAAAGAACGACGAGCCGACGCCGACGAGAAGGCTGGTGCGCAGCCCGTACATGATGCCCGACAGCATGTCGCGGCCCTGGTCGTCCGTGCCCAGCCAATAGGTCTTGCCGCCCATGCTCTTCGACAGCGGCGGCAGGCGGCCGTCGAGCACGTCGAGCTGGCGCAGGTCATAGGGATCCTGCGGCGCGATCCAGGGCGCGAAGATCGCGACCAGCAGGATGATCGAGAGCCCGACCAGCCCCGCGACGGCCAGACGGCTGGCGCAGAACTCCGCGACGAAGCGCCGGAACGGCGTCTCGACCGCCGGCGCGACCGGGACGATCTCCGCCGTCATCCCTTGACCTCCGACAGGCGCACGCGCGGATCGAGGACGGAATACGCCAGGTCGACCGCGAGATTGATCAGGATGAACATGAACACGACCACCATCAGGTAGGCGACCACCACCGGCCGGTCGAGCAGGTTGATCGAATCGATGATCAGCTTGCCCATGCCGGGCCAGGCGAAGATCGTCTCGGTGACCACGGCGAAGGCGATGGTCGAGCCCAGTTCGAGACCCAGCACGGTGACGATCGGGATCATGATGTTCTTGAACACGTGCACCCACACCACGCGCCGCTGCGCCAACCCCTTGGCGCGGGCGAACTTCACGTAGTCCTGCAGCACCACTTCGCGCGTGCCGGCGCGCGACAGGCGGATCACCAGGGACAGCTTGAACAGGGCGAGATTGAGCGCCGGCAGCACGATGTGGCGCAGCCCGTCGAGCGTCAGGATGCTGAGGTCGATGCCCAGCACCCGGCGCGTCTCGCCGCGCCCGGTGGAGGGCAGCCAGCCGAGCTGCACCGCGAACACCATGATCAGCATCAGCCCGACCCAAAAAGTCGGCAGGCTGAAGCCGAGGATCGATCCCGCCATGATCGACTTGCCGATGCGCGACTGGGGCCTGAGCCCCGCCAGCAGGCCCAGCGGCACGCCCAGCAGCACGCCGAACAGCGTGGCCGTCACCGCCAGCTCGAGGGTGGCGGGCATGCGCTGCAGGATCAGGTCGATCGCCGGCACGTTGTGCACGAACGACCGGCCCAGGTCGCCCGTTGCGGCATTGACGACGAACAGCGCGTATTGCCGCCATAGCGGCTGGTCGAGCCCCAGCGCCGCGCGGGCGCGCGCGATCTCCGCCTGGTCGGCCTGCGGATTGATCAGGATCTCCACCGGGTCGCCGATGGCGAAGACCCCGACGAACACCAGCACCGACATCACCAGCAGGACCGCCACGCTCTGCAGCAGGCGGCGGATCAGATAGACCAGCATCTGCCCCTGTTCCTTGGTCCGCCCCTGTCCCGGGGCCTGGCGGCAACCGTAACCGAACCGGCCCGGCGAGGCGAGCAGCCGCTCGCCGGCGATGCCCGCCGCGCATCGAAACCATAGGGCGTCGGCATTTCAACCCGCGCGGCCGGGCGCGCATGGTGCAGCCACGTCGGCCGCACGGCCGGACGCAACCGTCAAACCCAGCGAGTGGAGACCCAGACCATGAATACCACGACGACCCTGATCGCCTCGGCCATGATCGCCGCCTTCTCGATGACCGCCGGCACGGCGCAGGCCCAGGATGCCAAGCAGGAGAAGTGCTTCGGCATCGCCAAGGCTGGCAAGAACGACTGCCAGACCGCCAGCGCGAGCTGCGCGGGCACGTCGAAGAAGGACGCCCAGGCCGACGCCTGGATCTACGTGCCGGCCGGCACCTGCGCCAAGATCGCGGGCGCCAGCGCCACCCCGAACAAGGGCTAGGGGCCAAGGGCCCGCGGGTCACCCCCGGGCCGCTTTCCCCGATGGAACGGCATGGAAGCGGACCTGCGAGAACCGCCGCTCCCATGCCGGCTCCTTTCTGTCCCGCCATCCGGAGACCGTGGCATGTCGCTGCGTGAAGCCCTCGAGAATCTTGCTCAATCCGCGCGCCTGCGACGGCCGGCCGACGTCCAGCGCGTGATCGACCAGGCCTTGATGCGCCTCGAGCGCTCCGGCATCGCGACATCCTGCCTGCAGCCCGGCGAGACCGCGCCGGATTTCGAGCTGGAGGCGGCCGATGGCGGCCGCGTCTCGCTGGAATCCGCGCTGCGCGACGGACCTGTCGTGCTGACCTTCTACCGCGGCGGCTGGTGCCCCTATTGCAACCTGGCGCTGCGCGCGCTGGACCACGCGCTGCCGGCGCTGCGCGCGCGCGGTGCGCGCCTGCTGGCCATCTCGCCCCAGCACGCCGCTGCCTTGCGCGAGATCGTCGCCCGGCACGGGCTGCGCTTTACGCTGCTGTCCGATCCGGAAAACCGCGTCGGCCGGCTGTTCGGCCTGACCTTCCACCTGCCGGACGACCTGATCGCCTTCTACCGGGCGATGGGCATCGACCTGGCCGCCGCGAACGGCGCGGCGCAATGGGAGCTTCCCTTGCCCGCCACCTACGTCATCGCGCGCGACGGCACGGTCGCGCATGCCTTCATCGACATCGATTACACCCGGCGCGCCGAACCGGCCGACATCGTCGCGGCGATCGAGCGTCTCGCCAAGGAGCCCGTGACATGAACCGCTACATCTCCCATCTGCTGCGCCTGCGCCATGGCCTCGACCTGGCGGATGCCGGGTTGGGCTCGCTGCTCGACCTCGCGATACGCTGGTGGCTCGCCGGCATCTTCTGGGTGTCGGGCGTCCTCAAGGTCACGAACTGGCAGGCCGCTCTGGAGCTGGCGCGCAGCGAATACCCCGTGCCGTGGATGGACCCGGTCACGGCAGCCTGGCTGGGCGCGGGGATTGAGCTGATCTGCCCCATCTTCCTGCTGCTCGGCCTGGCGACGCGCCTTGCCGCCCTGCCCATGCTCGTGCTGTCGCTGGTGATTCAGTTCTATTACAAGGAGCTGCCCGACCACCTGTTCTGGGCCATCCTGCTCGGCTGGCTCGCCGTGCGCGGCGCCGGCATCTTTTCGCTCGACCATCTCATCGCGCCGGCAATCCGCCGGACCGCCCTGCCGCTGATCGAGCCCGTCGCCGATGCGGTTGCCGGGCTCACCCGCTACGGCTCGCCGCTCTACCAGCTCTTCCTGCGCCTATGGATGGCCGAGATCTTCTGGAGCTCGGGCCTGACCAAGATCGCGAGCTGGTCGACCACGATCGCCCTGTTCCAGGACGAGTACATGGTGCCGGTGCTGCCGCCGGAGCTTGCCGCCTATCTTTCGACCACGGCCGAGCTCGCCTGCCCGGTACTGCTCGCCTTCGGACTGGGCACCCGGCTTGCGGCGGTGCCGCTGATGGTCATGACCCTGGTCATCCAGTTCACCTATCTCGACCGCGCCGAACATTTCTACTGGCTGATGGTGCTGGGCCAGATCGCGTTGCGCGGTCCGGGCTTCCTGTCGCTCGACCGGGCGATCTGGAGCGCGCTGCGCCGCCATCTGCCCGCGCTCGACGGGCGCCTGCCGGCCAGCGCTGCACGCTGGCCGCGCGTGGTGATCGTCGGCGCCGGATTCGGCGGGCTGGCGGCGGCGCGCGCGCTGCGCCACAGCCCGGTCCAGGTCACGGTGATCGACCGCCGCAACCACCACCTGTTCCAGCCGCTGCTCTACCAGGTCGCGACGGCGGCCCTGTCGCCCGCCGACATCGCCGCGCCGATCCGCGAGATGCTGCGCGACCAGCCGAACACGCGCGTGCTGTTGGGCCGCGTCACCGGCGCGCTGCCCGACCGCAAGCTGGTACGCGTGGAGGCGGAGGGCGAAGCGCCGCGCGAGATCCCCTACGACTACCTGGTGCTCGCCACCGGCGCGCGGCACTCCTATTTCGGCAAGGACGAATGGGAGAAGGACGCGCCGGGACTGAAGAAGATCGACGACGCCACGGCGATCCGCCGCCGCATCCTGCTCGCCTTCGAGCGCGCGGAGGCCGCATCGAGCGAGGACGAGCGCCGTCGCCTGCTGACCTTCGTGGTCGTCGGCGCCGGCCCGACCGGGGTCGAGCTGGCAGGCGCGATCGCGGAGCTGGCGCGCTTCGGCATGAGCAAGGAGTTCCGCGCCTTCGACCCGGCAAGCGCGCGCGTCGTGCTGGTGCAGTCCGGCGAGCGGGTACTGCCCGTGTTCCCGGAGAGCTTGTCCGACAAAGCCAAGGCATCGCTGGAGCGGCTCGGCGTCGAAGTGCGGCTCAACGGCAAGGTCACGCGCGTGGATGACCAGGGCGTCAACATCAACAACGAGCGTATCGACGCCGCCACGGTGCTGTGGGCCGCGGGGGTGATCGCCTCGCCGGCGGCGAAGTGGATCGGCGCCGAGGCCGATCGCGCCGGACGCGTGAAGGTGGCGAGCGACCTGTCCGTCGCCGGGCGGCCGGACGTGTTCGCGATCGGCGACACGGCGCTGGCGCTGGACGCGAGCGGCAATCCGCTGCCCGGCCTGGCGCCGGCGGCCAAGCAGGCCGGCGACTATGTCGGCCAGGTGATCCACGCGCGCCTGACCGGCTCGAAGGCGCCAAACGCCTTCCGCTATCGCCATCGCGGCAGCCTGGCCACGATCGGACGCAAGGCCGCGATCGCCGATTTCGGCCTGCTGCGCCTCAGTGGGATGCTCGCGTGGTGGCTGTGGGGCGTCGTCCATGTCGCGTTCCTGGTCGGCGCGCGCAATCGCATGGCCGTGGCGTTGGACTGGCTATGGGCCTATGTCACGTTCCGCCGCGGCATCCGCTTAATAACCGGAAATTCTCAGGGGTGATGAGAACGAAGACAATGCGCCGCAAGGTTGATTAGCGCGACGCCGGCGCGTCGTCGAAACAACACGCGGAATTTACGTTCGCTTCACCAATTTCACGCTACCGTCGCGACTGGCTCGCAACTGCAGCGCTAATCCCCAAACCGGCTCCTTCCTGGCGCGAAACCCCATCCCGTTCGCTAGCTCATACGCACGGAGTACCAGCCAATGCCTGAAGCACCGACCACCGCCGCCGACATGACCGCCGCCCGCCCGCTCGCCGGCAAGGTGGCGCTCGTCACCGGATCGACCAGCGGGATCGGCCTGGGGATCGCCCGCGCCTTCGCGATGGCCGGCGCCGACGTCGCGCTGAACGCACGCAAGATCGGCCCGGACACCGAGAAGCTGGTCGCCGAGATCAAGAACCAGGCGGGCGTCAAGGTGATCTGCGTCGCCGCCGACATGAGCAAGCGCGACCAGATCAAGGCATCCGTCGCCGAGACCGAGAAGGCCTTCGGCAAGCTGGACATCGTGGTCAACAACGCCGGCATCCAGCATGTCGAGCCGATCGAGACCTTCCCCGACGACCAGTGGGAGACGGTGCTCTCGGTCAACCTGTCCTCGGCCTTCTACATGACCAAGGCGGCGCTGCCCGGCATGAAGAAACGCAAGTGGGGCCGGATCATCAACATCTCCTCCGCGCACGGTCTCGTCGCCTCGGCCTTCAAGTCGGCCTACGTGTCGGCCAAGCACGGTCTGGTCGGCCTGACCAAGGTGACGGCGCTGGAGACCGCCGAGGAAGGCATCACCTGCAACGCGATCTGCCCGGGCTATGTCTGGACGCCGCTGGTGCAGAAGCAGATCCCCGAGCAGGCCAAGGCGCACAACATGTCCGAGGACGAGGTCGTCAAGAAGGTGCTGCTGTCCAACCAGCCGAACAAGAAATTCGCGACCGTCGAGGAGATGGGCGCGCTCGCCGTGTTCCTCTGCGGCCCCGGCGGCGCTTCGATCACCGGCACGGCCATCCCCGTCGACGGCGGCTGGGTCGCGCACTGAAGCAAGTCAAGGGGGCACACGACCGTGGCCGCAAGAAAGCGTGCCGTGAAGAGGCCCGCACGGAGAACCTCGTCTCCGTCGGGCCGAAAGAAGATCAACCTGGCCCTCCAGGGCGGCGGCGCGCATGGCGCCTTCGCGTGGGGCGTGATCGACCGGCTGCTCGAGGATGACCGGCTGGAGATCGACGGCATCGTCGGCACCTCGGCCGGCGCGATGAACGCGGCCGTGACGGCCTGCGGCCTCGCGGAGGGCGGGCCGGCGGCCGCGCGCGAGAAGCTCTACACGTTCTGGAACCGCATTTCCGAGGGCGCCAAGAACTCGCCGCTGCAGCCCTCGATGTACGACCGGATGTTCAAGCCGGGCAGCCTCGACACGTCGCCGGGCTACTACATGCTGGACTCGCTCAGCCGCATGATGTCGCCCTACCAGCTCAACCCGATGAACCTCAATCCGCTGCGCGACGTGCTGTACTCGGTGGTGGATTGCGACGTCTTGCACCACCAGGACAAGGTGAAGCTGTTCATCTGCGCGTCGAACGTGCTGACCGGCAAGATCAAGGTCTTCAACCAGGACAATGTCAGCGTCGAGTCCGTTCTCGCCTCGGCCTGCCTGCCTTTCATGTTCCAGGCGGTGGAAGTCGGCGGCGAGTTCTACTGGGACGGCGGCTACATGGGCAATCCGCCGCTCTATCCCCTGATCTACCACTGCGGCTCGCGCGACGTCTTGATCGTCCAGCTCAACCCGATCCGCATTCCCGAGGTGCCCAAGACCGCCCAGGCGATCATGGACCGCATCAACACGCTCAGCTTCAATTCGTCGCTGATGCGCGAGATGCGCGCCATCAACTTCGTCACCAAGCTGATCGAGAGCGGCTTCGACGACAACGGCCGGCTGAAGCGGATGCTGATCCATACGGTCGATGCCGAGGAGGAGGTTTGCCAGCTCGGCGTGTCGTCCAAGCTGAATGCCGACTGGAGCTTCCTCACCAGCCTGCACGAGATCGGCCGGCAGAAGGCGGACGAGTTCCTCGCGCGGCATTTCGACGACGTCGGCACGCGGTCCTCGACCGACATCGAAGAGAAGTTCCTCGACGGCGCCCCCAAGATCGCGCCCTTACGGAAATCACGGAGCAGCAAGCGATGAACAAGAAGGAAATCCTGTCTCTCTCGGCGATGCCCGCGGCGAGCCCAAGCTATCCGCGCGGGCCGTACCGCTTCGTCGACCGCGAGTACATGATCATCATTTACGAAAGCGATCCCGACGCGATCCGCCACGCCGTGCCCGAGCCGCTGGTGCCGGACGCGTCCAACCAGGTGTTCTACGAGTGGATCCGCATGCCCGACAGCTCGGGCTTCGGCAACTACACCGAGAGCGGCGTCGTCATCCCCTGCCACTTCGAGGGCCAGCCCTGCAGCTTCGTGGCGCAGATGTACCTGGACGACGAGCCGCCGATCGCCGGCGGGCGCGAAATCTGGGGCTTCCCCAAGAAATACGCCCTGCCCAAGATGGAAGTGGCGCACGACACGCTCACCGGCACGCTGGAATACGCCGGCCAGACCGTGGCAATGGGCACGATGGGCTACAAGTTCGAGGACCAGGCGCGCGATCCCAAGCGCACCATGTCGTCGCTGCAGAAGATGCAGATCCTCCTGAAGATGATCCCGGACGTCGACGGCAAGCTGGCGATCTGCCAGCTCGTGGCGGTCAACCTGACCGACATCACCGTCAAGGGCTCGTGGAGCTCGCCGGCGCGCCTGCAACTCATCCCGCACGTCAACGCGCCGGTGGCCGACCTGCCGATCCGGCGCATCGTCGGCGGCCGCCACTTCATCGCCGACCTGACCCTGCCCTGGGGCCGGGTGGTGCACGACTATCTGAAATAGCGCCGCTCTCTTCCGCACCCGAACGGAGCGCGCCGCCCGGATTGCCCTATCCCGGCGGGCAGCCTATCGTTGCGTATTGCGGATGGCGTTCCGGCCATCCGGGGGTCGGCGCGGGGCATGACAGAGGCTCGGTTCGAATTCGGAAAGAATTGGGCCTCCTATGCCGAGGGCGTCGGCGCGGCGCAGGTCGACCACGCAACGCGCTGCCTTGAAAACCTGGTCCCGCGCGAGAGCCTGACGGGCAAGAGCTTTCTCGACCTGGGTTGCGGCTCCGGCCTGCACAGCCTGGCCGCACTCCGCCTGGGGGCCGCGCGTGTCACCGCCATCGACTACGATCCCGTCGCGGTGGAGACCGCCCGGCGGCTGCTGAGCCTTCATGGGGCGACCGGCAATGGCGGTGCGACCGTGCGCCAGGGCGACATCCTCCGCCTGACGCCCGCGGCGATCGGCCGGCACGACATCGTCTATTCCTGGGGCGTGCTGCACCACACCGGCGACATGTTCGCGGCGATCGCGCGCGCGGCGGCGCTGACCCGACCGGAGGGGCTGCTCGTGCTGGCGCTCTATCGCCGCACGCCGCTGTGCCCCGCCTGGCGGATCGAGAAGCGCATCTATTCCGCCTCGCCGGCCTGGCTGCAGGACGCGATCCTGGCGGCCTACATGGCCGCCTATCGCCTGCGGCTGGCGCTGACGGGCACGGACTACGCGGCGTTCCTGGCCGACTACGTCCAGGCCCGCGGCATGGAGTTCCGCCACAACGCCCGCGACTGGCTGGGTGGGTATCCCTACGAGTCGATCGCGCCGGACCGGCTGCGATCGCTGATGGCGGAGATGGGCTTCCGGGAAGTCCGGACCGTGGTCGCGCCCGCGCATTGGGGCCTGTTCGGCTCGGGTTGCGACGAGTACGTCTTCCGCGCGCCGTCCGAGCCGGCCGCCGTTTCGGCCTAGTCCGCGGCGGTTTTGCATTCCCGCGCCGGGGCGGGCAGTATCGCGCCGCCAACGGCAGGGAGCGGCGCGTGCGCTACGAGATTCTGCCCGATAAGAAGCAGGTGGGCGCCAGGGCCGCCACGGCCGGTGCGGAACTGATCCGCGCGGCGATCGCGGCGAACGGCCGGGCCGGCGTCATCCTGGCCACCGGCGCCAGCCAGTTCGACGTGCTCGATGCGCTGGTACGCGCCGAGGGCATCGACTGGTCGCGCGTCACCGTGCTGCATCTCGACGAATACATCGCCATGCCGGCGACGCACCCCGCGAGTTTCCGGCGCTACCTGAACGAGCGGTTCGTCGGCCGCGTGCCCAGGCTCGGCCGGTTCGTCGCGATTGACGGCGACGCCCCCGACCTTCAGGCGGAACTGGCGCGGGTGAACAAGATCGCGCGCGAGACGGCGATCGACGTCTGCTTCGCCGGGATCGGCGAGAACTGCCACCTTGCCTTCAACGACCCGCCCGCCGATTTCACCACCGACGAGCCCTTCATCGTCGTCCGGCTCGACGAGGCGTGCCGGCGTCAGCAGTTCGGCGAGGGCTGGTTTCCCACCCTCGACGCCGTTCCGGACCGCGCCATCTCGATGAGCATCCGGCACATGATGAAGAGCAAGGCCGTGATCCTGGCGGTGCCCGACGCGCGCAAGGCCAACGCGGTCAGTCGGCCATCGAGGGACCGGTTTCGCCCGACTATCCGGCCTCGATCATGCAGCAGCACTCGAACTGCACCGTCTACCTCGATCCGCCCGCTGCAGCGAAGCTGACGCGGCGCGCCTGAGGCCGGCGGGGTCCGTCAGTCCTGCGGCGGGATGCCGGTCAACTCACGACCCACATTCACCACCATCGGCCCGCGTTTCAGGACGGCCTGGCGCAGCGCGTCTTCGCTGACGCCCCAGCGGCTGCACCAGAAGGCCACTTCCGCCTTGTCCTCCAGGTTCACGCGCTCGCGTGACGCATGGGGCTCGTCGCTGGGCTCGGTCATGCCGGCGCTCCATTCGCTCAGGTGCTGCGGGGAAGGCTTCGGCAGCCGCCCGGCTCGAGGTCGAAGGCAGCCAGCACCGCCTGGGAAAGCCGTGCATGGGCGACTACCGTCGTGGCTTCGTCGGCGGCGGCCTCGCGCCGGACCCGCAGCTCGGCTTCCGCCGGCTCCATGGCATAGGCTGCCCACAGGTCGATCGACCCCGCCGGCATGCCTCTCAGCTCCGTCGGATGGACCATCACGATCCAGCCAGCCATCCGCTCCTCCGCCGCTGCTGCCCCTTGCGGGGAACGCGGCGGCGAAAGCCGGGTTCCCCTATAAGGAGGCGTGCGCGAGGAGTCAGGAGGACTTGTTGCGCCCGTCGACGCTCAGCGCCCCCGCGCCGGCGAAAACCAGCAGCAGAAACACGAAGCAGTAGAGGATGGCCGCGTCGCCGCCGTTCAGGACGGGGTAGAAGGCGCGCGGCGCATGGCTCATCCAGTACGCAAAAGCCATCTCGCCGGACATGATGAAGGCGGCGATGCGCGTCTGGAACCCGATCAGCACCAGGATCCCGCCGACGAGCTCGATCGCCGCGGCGAACCAGTAGATCGAGAACGTCGGCGGCAATCCGCTTTGCGGCGGCGCGGGAAAGCCGAACAGCTTCTGCGTGCCGTGCTCCATGAAGATCAGCGCCGCGACAATGCGCAAGGCGGCCAGCGCATAAGGCGTGTAGCGATCGAGACTTTGCATGTTACCCCCCTTTGCCGGCGTCAAGGCCGGACCAACGCCCGCTTTCTAGCCTGCGATGTGCCCCGCGTGCCGATCACTATTCTGCGAGGATGCCCGGGTCATATGGGGAACGCAGCCGGTCGGCCGGAGTTTCTCCCTGCGAGTTGGAGGCGATTGCGATGGCACAGAATTTCGATGCACTGGAAAGCGCCCGGATCCTGTTCGACGCGCGCGGTCAAGCGGCTATCGAGCTGCGATGCACGACCGGAGCGCCTTTGACGTTCTTATTGGATTCGCAAGCGCGCGCGCTGCTGCGGGCAAAGCTGGCCGAGTCCGAGGACCGCATGCCCAACAACCTGGGCGGCGACCGGCCGTAGGGGCGCTATTTCGTCTTCCGTTCGCCCGAGAACTTCGCCGCCAGGCCCACGAAGGCCTTGACGGCGGGCGAGAACCGGCGGCCGGCCACCATCGCCAGGCAGACCTCGCGCTGCAGCGCATCCTCCATCACCGGCCGCGTCTCGATGCCCGGCAGCATCGGCATCGACTCTGGCATGAAGGCGCAGCCCATGCCGGCCAGGATCATGCTCTGGATCCAGTCCTCGCGCTGGCTCTGGCAGCGTATGTTGATCGGGATCGAGCGCTCCTCGCGCATGTGCTGGATCACCTCGCGCATCTCGCATTCCAGGCGCAGCAGGTAGTTCTCGCCCTTCATGTCCTCGATGCGGATCGCGTTCTTCTCCGCGAAGCGGTGCCCGGCGGGAAAGGCGATCACGAACCGCTCGCGATAGAGCGGAACGATCTCCAGGCGCTCGGGCGCCGCGTCCGGGCGCGTCAGTACGGCAATCTCGCTGCCGCCGGCCATCAGGGTCTCGAGGATGGCGGCCGGCGTGCCGTCGCGCAGCTTGATCTGGATGCCCGGAGCCGTGCGGTACAGATGATCGAGAATGCCCACAAGCCGCGACGGCCCGATCGTGTACATGACGCCAAGATTGAGCGGCGCGTCGCCCAGGCTGAGGAAGGCGGCCGCCTCCTTCTTGGTCCGCTCGGTCTCCGCCATGGCCAATGCCAACGGCTCGCGCACCAGCCGCCCCAGCTCGGTCAAATGGGTCAGGTTGCGCTCGCGGCGCAGCAATTCGCCGCCCAGCTCCTCCTCCAGGGCCTTGATGGCGCGGGTCAACGCGGGCTGCGACACGTTGCATGCCTCGGCGGCGCGTGTGAAGTTCAGCGTCTCGCAAACCGCCAGGAAATAGCGGATCTGATGGATTTCCATGCCCGCCATGTTGCCAACCCCCCGCAGCGCCGCCAAGCGCAATTCTTGGTCGATGCGTCCAGCGTGAACCGGGCTTGATGGAGACCGGCGCCACCGGCCGCCCGCGCCTGCGCGTCGGGCTGATGGCGGCGCTGACGGTCGGCGTGCTGGCGCTGGTGCTGTCGACGGCCGCCCTGATCCATTTCTCCTGGTACAGCGCGGCGCGCAGCGGCAGCCGGGCGCTGGCCGCCCAGATCAACCGCCAGATCGCCCAGTCGATCGGCCAGGAGGTGTCGAATATCATCGCCAGCGCCGAGGCGACCCGGGAATCGCTGCGCACCATCTTCTTCCAGGACGTGATCGAGACGACCGACGAGGCCAAGCGCGAATTCACGTTCCTGGCCGCGCTGCAGTCCCAGCCCAATGTCGGCTGGATCGCCTTCGCCTGGCCGGACGGCGATTTCTTCGGCGCCGAGAAACGGGGCGAGCGGGGCATCGCCATGGTCGAGGTGCGGCCCGAGGGCGACGAGAAGATCCGCCAGCGCCGGGTCGATACCTACGAGTCCGAGCCGGGCGACATCATCTTCAAGCAGCGCGAATTCGTGCCCAGCAACTTCCATTCGACCGACTACGACTGGTACAAGCGCGCGATCGAGGCGAATGCGCCGGTCTGGGTCGACGCCGACGAGTTCCCGACCCGCCGGCGGCCGGCCATCGCCAACGCCGCGCCGCTGATCGTGCACGACAATTTTCTCGGCGTGCTGATGGTCGCGATCGAGCTGGATCGCCTGTCGGCGTTCCTGGCCGACATCCGCGTCGCCAAGTCGGGCACCGCGTTCATCGCCGACGCTTCGGGCCGCATGATCGCCTTCCCCGACGCGACGGCCGCCCGGATGCCCGCCGACGAGGATCGCCCGTCCCTGCCGCGCATCGACGCGATGCCGGCGCCTCATGCCCGGGTGGCGGCGGCGGCGCTGGCCGGGCGGACGGGCAGCCCGGACGGCCAGCCGAGCGAAGCGATGCTGCGCTGGCAGGACGGCAACGACTACCTGGTCAGCGCGACGCCGCTGAAGTTCCGCGACTGGTCGGTCGTCACGGTGATCCCGGAAGGCGACTTCCTGGAGGAGATCGACCGCAGCACGCGGCGGCTGGCGACCGGACTGGCCATCTTTGCGCTGGCCGCCGCGCTGACGGCCGTGGTGATGAGCCGCATCTTCCTGGCCCGGCCGCTGCTGCGCGTGGTCGGCCAGCTTCGCCATGTCGAGGAATTCCGGCTCGACCGCATCACCACCCAGCCCTCGCGGTTGAAGGAGATCGACGATCTGTCGGCCGGCCTGGCGCAGATGGGACGGGGCTTGAGCTCGTTCCAGAAGTTCCTGCCGACCGAGCTGGTGCGCACGCTGGTGCAGCAGGGCGTCGAGGCGCGGCCCGGCGGACGGCCGCGCGAACTGACCGTGATGTTCACCGACCTGGTGGGATTCACGCGGCTGTCGGAGTCCCTGGGCGACCGCATCGTGCCGATCCTGGCCGACTATCTGGGCCGCATGTCGCGCCTGGTGCATGACGGCGGCGGGACCATCGACAAGTTCATCGGCGACGCGGTGATGGCGTTCTGGGGCGCGCCCCAGGACGATCCCCACCACGCCGTCAACGCCTGCCACGCGGCGCTCGCCTGTCAGCGGATGATGCCCGAGCTGGCGCATCACACCGCCTCGCACGGCCTGCCGCCGCTGGCGATGCGCGTCGGGCTGAACACGGGCAACGTGCTGGTCGGCAATATCGGCTCGGAGGAACGCCTCAACTACACGGCCATCGGCGACCCGGTGAACCTGGCCAGCCGGCTCGAGGCGATGAACAAGCGTTACGGCACCGCGATCATCATCGGCGCGGCCACGCGCGAGGCGGCGGGCGGCGCGATCGTGACCCGCCGGCTCGACCGCGTCGCCGCCTACGGCCGCCAAGCCGGCGAGTGGATCTACGAGTTGCTGGACATGACGGGCGATCCGGCGAAAGCCGCCGGCTTCGACTGGGTGGCGCTCTACGAGATCGGGCTCGACCGCTATGGCCGGCGCGACTGGGACGGCGCGATTGTCGCCTTCGAGCAGGTGATCGCGATGCGTGGCGACGACGCGCCTGCTCGATTGTTCATCGCGCGCTGCCGCGCCTTCCACGCAGCGCCGCCGCCGGAGGACTGGGACATGGTCACGCGGCTGGAGGAGAAGTAAGGACGGCGGTGCTTGCCGCGGATGCTACGCGGCGCTTGCCGGATCGGCCCGCGCCGACAGCAGCTCGTCCACCGTGCGCGTCAGCTCGGGCATCGCGAACGGTTTCGACAGCGTCGCGTTCGCGCCGAGCAGCCGCGCCGCCTCCAGCGCGTCGCGGAAATGGGTCTGGCCGCCGCCGGAGATCGCCAGGATCGGCACCTTGTCGGCACGCCGGCGCAGGCTGCGGATCGTCTCGATCCCCTCCTGGCCGGGCATCAGCACGTCGGTGATCACGAGGTCGATCTTGTTCGCCTCGACGCACAGCAATCCCTTGCTGCCGTCGGATGCCGTGTGGATGCGATGCCCGCGCGTCTCGAGCATCAGCTTGATCGCGTCGCGGATCGTCTGATCGTCGTCGATCACCAGAATGCTGGCCATGGCCGCAGCCCCGACAGTCCCGCGCCGCGGCCCATTCCCCAGGCGCGCGGCTCCACGATTGCTACTGTTGGCCGCGCGTGGTTAATAATTCATGAAACCGCGCCGAGCACCTCGCCCGCCCGCTTCGCCACCCGGTCGATCACGGCGCCGCATTCCCCCAGATAGGCCTGCGGATCGGCCAGCCGGTCGATGGCCGCCGGATCGATGGCGCCGGCTACCGCGGCTTCCCGGCGCAGGGCGTCGGCCAGGCCGATGTTTTCGGCCAGGGCCCGGGCGCAGGCGTGCTCCACCGCGTCATGGGCCTGCTGCCGGCCGATGCGCCCGGCCAGGGCCATCATCGCCGCCTCGGCCATGATCAGCCCGTGAGTCAACTCCAGGTTGCGCCGCATGCGTGCCGCGTCGATGGTCAGGCCTTCGGCGATGGCGATGGCATGGGCCAGCGCCCCGCCCGCCAGCACGACGATCTGCGGCAACGCAAGCTGCTCGGCCTGCCAGGGGCCGGTCGAGCGCTCCTGGTCCTGCGCCATCGTGCCGTGCAGCAGCGGCACCAGCGCATGGATGCCGCGCGCCGCCGCCAGCACGTACTCGCTGGCGATCGGATTGCGCTTCTGCGGCATCGTGCTGGACCCGCCGCGGCCGGGCTGGTGCGGCTCGAAGGCCTCGCCCACTTCGGTCTGCATCAACAGAACGATATCGGTCGCGAATTTCGCCAGGTTGCCGGCCAGGATGCCGAGCGTCGATCCGGCCTCGGCCAGGCTGTCGCGGATCGCGTGCCAGGGTGCTGCCGGCGCCGCGAGGCCCAGCTCCTTGGCAAGCGCCTCGGTGACCGCCCTGCCCTTGTCGCCGAGCGAGGCCAGCGAGCCGACCGCCCCGCCGAACTGGACCTTGAGCAGTCGGGGCCGCAGCGCGTCCAGCCGCGCGATGTCGTCGAGCAGCGGCGCCGCCCAGATCGCGCATTTGTAGCCGAAGGTGATCGGCAGGGCGTGCTGCAGATGGGTGCGGCCGGCCATCACGACATCGCGGTGCCGCACGGCCTGCGCGATCAACGCGCGCACCAGGCGCCGCGCATCGGTGCGCAGCAGCTCAAGGGCCTCGCGAAGCTGCAACACCAACGCCGTGTCGAGGATATCCTGGGTCGTCGCCCCCCAGTGCACATAGCGCCCGGCCTCGGGTCCGGCCGCCTTGGCCAGCGCCTTGGTCACGGCCACGACCGGGTAGCCCACCACCTTCGTGCTGGCCGCGATCTCCTCGACCGACATCAGCTCCGCGCGCGCCGCATCCACGATCGCCCGGGCCGCCGCCTCGGGAATGATGCCGAGCCTGGCCTGCACCCGCGCCAGCGCAGCCTCGACATCCAGCAGGCGCTGCAGCCACGCCCGCTCCGCGAACACCGCGCGCAGCGCATCGCTGCCGAACAGGCCGCCGAGGATCGTCGAGTCGACGGGGTTGACGGTCATGGGATCCTTGCGATGCGTCCTTCGGCAAGCTCAGGACGAGGAAGAATGAGAGGCCTCATCCTGAGCTTGTCGAAGGATGAGTCCATCGAAGGCCGAGCCGCTCAAATCTCTAGGAACGCCGTCTCGCCCTCGCCCTGCAGGATCACGTCGAAGCGGAATGTCGGCAGGATCGCGCGGCCGAGCCTGGTCGGCTTGGCGGGCTGGGCAACCAGCGTCGCGCGCTGCTTGGGATCGTCGATCAGCCCCAGCACGGGATCGGCCTCGTTGGCCTCGGCGCAATCGGGGAAGTAGATCCGCGTCGCAAGATGCTTGAGGAGCCCGCGGCCGAACAGGTTGACCGCGATGTGCGGCGCCTGCATCGCGTTGCCGCGCCCCGGCACCGGGCCCGGCCGCACCGTCGTGAAGGCGTAGCGCCCCTTGGCGTCGGTGAACACGCGGCCGAAGCCGATGAACTTGGGATCGGGCTTCTTGTTCTGGCGATCCTCCGGATGGGCATAGCGGCCGGCGGCATTGGCCTGCCAGACCTCCAGGAACGCATCGATGCACGGCTTGCGCTCGCCGTCGAGGATGCGTCCCTCGATGCGGATCTTCTCCCCGCGCGCGCCATGGCGCGTGAGGTCGCTCCATTCCGGCCGGTCGAGGGCGTAGTGGTAGAAGGGACCGACGGTCTGCGAGCCGGTGACGGGCAGCTTCATCTTACCCCTCCGCCGGCGTCGCCGCGCGTCCGCGCAGCACGATGTCCCAGCGGAACCCGAGCGCCCATTCCGGCTCGCTGAGCGTGGGGTCGTAGGCCGCGACCAGCCGCTCGCGCGCCGTCGCGTCGGGAATGCTGTGGTAGATCGGATCGGTCGCCAGCAGCGGGTCGCCGGGGAAATACATCTGCGTGACGATGCGCGTGGCAAAGGCCGGTCCGAAGATCGAGAAATGCAGGTGCTGGGCGCGCCAGGCATTGTGCGTGTTGCGCCAGGGGTAGTGGCCGGGCTTGATCGACACGAACCGCCAGCCGCCCTGCTTGTCCGTAACCACCTGGCCGAAGCCGGTGAAGTTGCGGTCGAGCGGCGCATCGTGCCGGTCGCGCTCGTGGGCGTAGCGGCCGGCGGCGTTGGCCTGCCACAGCTCGACCAGCGTGTCCGGCACGGGCCTGCCGTCCTCGTCGAGCACGCGCCCGGCGATGACGATGCGCTCGCCCAGCGGCTCGCCCTTGTGCTGGAGCGTCAGGTCGGCGAGATTCTTGCCATGCCAGCGCCGGGTGAAGCTCGGCCCCGTCACCTCGGTCAGCGTGTGCGGCACGCGGATCGGCGCGCGCAGCGGATGGCGGTTGATGGTGCTCTTGTAGGCGGGATAGTCGTTCGGCGGCTGCGCGCCCGGCTGCTCCGGCGCGTAGGGGATCGGGTCGCGCCCGCTCACTTGCCCTCTTCCTTGTCCTGCTGCTCGAAAATCTCGCGCGCCAGGCGGAAACCGGTATTGGCGGCGGGCACCCCGGCATAGATCGCAACCTGCATCAGGATTTCCTTCACCTCGTCGCGCGTCACGCCGGCGTTGCGGCAGGAGCGGACGTGCAGCTTGAACTCGTCCTCGCGGCCGAGCCCGGCCAGGATGGCGATGGTGAGCATGCTGCGGGTCTTGCGCTCCAGGCCGGGCCGGTTCCACACGTCGTTCCACGCGTAGCGCGTGATGAAGGCCTGGAAGTCCTTGTTGAAGTCCGTCGCCTGGTTGGTGGCCCGATCGACATAGGCCTGGCCCAGCATCTCCGTGCGGGTCTTCATCCCGCGCTTATATGCGTCGGCATCGTTCATCGCGGCTGGTCCTCCCCGGAGTTAGTTTGGAACCATTCTAGCACGGAGGCGAAGGCCCGTCGCGGCCCGCGGCGGGCCTATTCCTTCTTCTCCAGCCAGCCCGTGCCGCTCGACAACGGCGCGGTCACGCCCATCGGGCCGCCCAGGAAGAGCTGGCCGATGCGCGGATCGGCCATCAGCGAAGCCGCGCGGTCGCTGTGGCGGGTCCGGCCCAGCTCGACCACGATCGCATCGTCCGACACGCCGAGCAGGCTCTTGGCGTTCTGCTCGGCGACCAGGACGGTGATGCCCCGCGCCCGCAGTCCGGTCAGGGCAGACAGGATTTCCTTGGCCGCATCCGATGGCAGGCCGACGGACGGTTCGTCGATCAGCACCAGCTTCGGCTCGATCATCAGGCAGCGCGCGATCTCGAGCAGCTTCTTCTCGCCGTTGGCGAGATCGCCGGCGCGTTGATCGGCCTTTGCCAGCAAGGCGGGAAATTGCGCTAGGGCCGCGGCGAGACGGCTGGACAGGCCGGCCCGCGACCGCGCCGCCGCCGCGCCCAGCTCGATGTTCTGCCGCACGGTCAGGCCCGGAATGATGCTGCATCCCTGCGGCACGAAGCACATTCCCGCGGCGAGCAGCCGGCGTGGCGGCGCGTTGGTCGTCTCCTTGCCGTCGAACGCGATCCGACCGTGCCGCACGGGCAGCAGGCCGAAGATCGCCTGCAGGATCGCCGACTTGCCGGCGCCGTAGGGTCCGGTGATCGTCGTGATCGACCCGCGGCGGACGATCAGGTTGACGCGGTCGAGGATCGCCGCCGCCCCATAGCCGGCGACGACGTTCTCCAGCTCCAGCATCGGGCCGGTTTCGGCGGGCTCAGTGTCCAAGATAGGCCTCGATCACGTTGGGATCGTGGCGGACCGCCTCAGGCGCCCCTTCGGCGACGATCTTCCCCTCCGACAGCACCAGGATGCGCGTGCACAGCGCCAGGGCGAATTCCAGGTTGTGCTCGATCACGATGAAGCTTGCGCGATCCTCGGCATTCAGGCCGCGCAGGCGCTCCGCCAGGTCGCGCTGCGCGGCGGGCCCGATGCCGGAGGTGGGCTCGTCCAGCAGCACGACGCGCGGGGCACCGACGAAGCCCATCGCCACGTCGAGAACGCGCTGCTCCTCGAACCGCAATTCGCCCGCCGGCGTTTCGGCATGGGCATCCAGCCGGAAATAGACGCAGATCCGCTCGGCCACGCCCGCGACGCCGGCATCACTGGGCCCGAACAAGCGGCCGAGCATCGATCCGCGGCGCTCCTGCCCCGCCAGGACCAGATTCTCGCGCACGCTCAGCGACGGATAGACCTGCGGGACCGCCGATGCGCTGCCGATGCCGCGCCGGCTGATCTCGCTGGGGCGCAGCCCCCGGATCGACTGGCCGTCCAGCCGCATCTCGCCGCTTTCCGGCGCCGTCAGCCCGACCAAGCAGTGGAACAGGGTCGACTTGCCGGCGCCGTTCGGGCCGATGATGCCCAGCATCTCGCCCTCTTCCAGGCTGAACGACACGCCGTCGACCGGGACGAAGCCCTCGTCGCGTTTGCACAGTTCGGCCACCTCCAGCACCGCGGTCATGGCGCCTGCTCCGCCGGCGGCGGGCGCTGGGCCCGCTTGGCCAGCGCCACCAGCCCCGCCGGGCGCAAGGCGAGCGTCGCCAGGGCCGCCACCGCCAGGACCATGTCGCCGCCCTCGTCCGACAGCCCCAGCCAGGATGTGCAGAGAACCGCCAGTCCGGCGCCGAGGAATGGGCCCAGCAGGTAGCCGCCGCCACCCAGCACGACGATCAGCAGCAGCCTGACCGACAGCTCGAAGGTCAGGTGCGACGGGTCGACCTGCGGCATCAGCGGCGCGTAGAGCGCGCCGGCCACCCCGCCCAGAAACGCACCGATCGCGAACATCGCCAGCACGTAGCGCGGCACGCAAACGCCCAGCGTCTCGGCCCGGCCCGGATTTTCGCGCAGCGCCTGCAACGCCCGCCCCCAGGGCGAGCGCATGATCCGCCAGACAAGCAGCGTCGCCAGCGCGAGGACGAGAACGCAGAGCCGATGAAACCCGGCGCCGCCGGAATGCGCGCCGTCGAGAATCCCGCCGCCAAGGATGCCGGCGATGCCGGAGGACGCATCGGGCGGCCACGGCTCGCCCGCCAGGAAGAGATGGACCAGGGCGGCGAACCCGAGCGTACCCATTGCCAATCCGTGGCGATGGCTACGCTGGCATAGGTGGCCCAGCGGCAGCGCGATGGCAAGGCACAGCAGCCCGGCGAGCGCGATCACGGTCGCGAACGGCCATCCCTTCGCGCTGAGCACGGCGGCGAGGTAGGCGCCGATGCCGACGAAGGCTCCCTGCGCCAGCGAGACCTGCCGGCTAAAGCCGACCGTGAGATTGAGCCCGATCGCCGCAATGGTCGTGACCGACCAGATGCTCACCAGGTGCAGCCCGTCGGCACCCAGCCATGCCGGCGCAAGCAGCAGCACGGCGAAGGCCAGCAGGGCGGCCGCGATCGCGGCCCGGCGGCGGAGTGCCGTCACTGCGCCGGTTCCGGCGTCCGACCGACCGGCACGCGGGGCCCCGCGACCATGGCGGCAACGAGGACCAGTGGAACGATGGCATTGCGGTAGGGGACCGGCACCAGGGGGGCGGCGACGTTCTCGAGCACACCAAGCAGCAGCGCCGCCGCGATGGCGCCCGGCAGGCTTCCACGCCCCAGGACCATGGCGGCGATCGACGCGACCGCGAGCGCCACCCCGTCGGCAAGCCCGATCCGTCCCGGCAATCCGATCAGCAGCGAAGCGATCCCCGTCAGGAAGGAATTCAGCACGAACGCCAACAGCAGCATGCGCCCGACGGGCACGCCGACCACGCGGGCTGCAACCGGGTTCTGCGCGATCGCCTGCATCGCGCGGCCGGTGCGCGTGTCGCCCAGGAACGACACCAGCACGGCAAGCATGACGGCCACCACGACGATCACGACGAAGGCCTCGGTCGGCAGGCTGATGCCGCCGAAGTCGAGGTATGGCGCGAAGGCCGGCGTGAACATCGGGCGGGCAGCCTCGCCGAAGACCGCCTTCAGCGCCTCGTGGAGGAACAGGCCGATGGCCAGGGTGGCGAGCGTCAACGGCACCGCCCCATGGCGCCCGATCGGGCCCACAACCGCCACCTTGAACACCACGCCGAGCAGCAGCATCGCGATCGCCATGCCGACGAGGATCGCCGCCCATACCGGCAGTCCGAGATTTGCAGCCATCAGCATGACGAAAGCAGGCGCCATCACGAATTCGCCCTGGGCGAAATTGACGGCCCCCGTCATCTGGAATTGCAGCGTCAGCCCGGCCGCGACAAGCGCATAGATGGCGCCGGTCGCCAGCCCGCCGACGAGAAGGTGCAGGACATCCTGCATGAATTCAGCCTGTTGAAGGCTGCCGGCCCCGGCGCCGCAGCCCGTCCATCCCCCGCGGGACGCGTCGATCCCGATGAACCAGCGCACCCCCGTCGTATGTAGCGGGTTGCCCCCGCGCCTGCAATGCTGGCGCCCCGCGCGATTTGCACCAGCGATGGATCGGGCGAGAGTGTGGCAGGGACAGCAACACCCGTTGGCACATCGCCCGCAGATTGAATTGATCCGGAATTGGATGCGGGTCGCGGGAGATGCGTTAATGCGTTCGCTACGCCGGAAACCGCTCCCGCCAGTGTCGGGCGATATCGATACGCCGGCAGAGCCACACCCGATCGTGGCGCTGCACGTGGTCGAGGAACCGCATCAGCCCGGCGATGCGGCCCGGGCGGCCTGCCAGGCGGCAGTGCAGGCCGACCGAGAGCATCTTCGGTTGTTCGGCGCCCTCGGCATAGAGCACGTCGAAGGCGTCGCGCAGATAGGCGAAAAACTGCTCGCCCGTATTGAATCCCTGCGCGGTGGCGAAGCGCATGTCGTTGCTGTCCAGCGTATAGGGCACGATGAGCTGGTCGTATTGGCGCCCTGGGCCGCCCACCTTCACCCAGTACGGCAGGTCGTCGGCGTAGGAGTCGGCGTCGTAGAGCATGCCGCCCTGCTCCACCACCAGCCGGCGGGTCTGCGGACTGACGCGGCCGGTGTACCATCCCTGCGGCTTCTGTCCGGTGGTCTTCTCGATCGCCTGGATCGCCAGCCTGATGTGCTCGCGCTCGGTCTTCTCGTCGACGTACTGGTAGTCGATCCAGCGCCAGCCATGGCTCGCCACCTCGTGCCCCTGCTCCACGAAGGCGCGCGCGACCTCGGGATTGCGTTCCATCGCCATGCCCACGGCAAACACCGTGATCGGAATCCTGCGCTGCCCGAACAGGCGCAGCAGGCGCCACACCCCGGCGCGGCTGCCGTATTCGTAGATCGACTCCATGTTCATGTGGCGCACGCCCGCAAGGGGCTGCGCACCCACGATCTCCGACAGAAAAGCCTCGCTGGCTGCGTCGCCGTGCAGGATGGCGTTCTCGCCGCCTTCCTCGTAGTTCAGCACGATCTGCAGCGCGATCCGCGCCCCGCCCGGCCATTGCGGGTGTGGCGGGTTGCGCCCGTAGCCGATCATGTCGCGCGGATAGTCCATCGTCAGCGGGCCTCCAGCAGGTCGGCGAGCGCCAAGGCCACGATCTCGGTCGCCCGGCGCAGGTCGTCGAGCGGCAGGCGTTCATCGGCGCGGTGCGCGTTGGCTTCGAGCGGCGAGCGCGGGCCGGCGCCATAGAGCACGGTCGGAACGCCGGCCGCGCTGTAGTGCCGCGCATCGGTGTAAAGCGGCACGCCGTGCGGCTTCACCTCCTCGCCCAGCACCTCCTTCGCGTGCCGGGCAATGGCGGCGACCAGGCGCTCCTGGCCCGGCACCGGCTTGAAGGGCTCGGCCAGCAGGATGCGGCGCACGGCGCAGGATATCCCCTCGCGCCCCGCGGCCGCCGTTCGGATCAGCGCGTTCAGCTCGCGCTCGACCTTGGCCGGGTCTTCCTCGGGGATCATCCTGCGGTCGAGGCGGAACGTCACCTTGTCCGGCACGACGTTGGTGTTGATGCCGCCGGAGATCAGCCCGATCGTCAGGCTGGGGTGGTCGATGCCCGGCACGTTCGAGCGGATCGCCGCGAAGCCCTGCCGCGCCTTGTAGAGCGCGTCCATGATCGCCGTCGCCGCCTCCAGCGCGTCATGGCCGGTCGCGGGGAAAGCCGCGTGCGCCGACTTGCCGGTCACCGTCACCTCGAGGTGCAGGCAGCCGTTGTGTGCGGTCACGATGCCGTAGGAGAAACCGGCGGAGATCGCATAGTCCGGCTTGGAGAGGCCCTGGTCGAGCAGAAATTTCGGCCCGATCTCGCCGCCCGCCTCTTCGTCATAGGTGAAATGCAGCTCGACCGTGCCGCCCAGACCCGAGCCGCCAGGGCCCGCGCCCGACGCCTTCAGCGCCAGCAGCGCATAGGCGAAGGTCGCGAAGTCGGACTTCGACACGGCAACGCCGCGCCCGTACATCCAGCCGTCCTTGACGACCGCCCCATAGGGATCGACGGTCCAGCCGCCGCCCGGCGGCACCACGTCGCCATGCGCGTTCATCGCCACGATCGGCCCCGGCCCGAAGCGATGGCGGACGATCAGGTTGGTGGCCGAAATCATGCCGTGCGCCTTGACCGTCGCTTCCGGCACGACATGGCGCTCGACCGTGAAGCCCAGCTTCTCCAGCAGCGCGGCCGCGCGTTCGCCATGCGCCCGGCAGTCGCCCGGCGGGTTGTCCGAGGGAATCTTGACCATCTCGGCCAGGAAGGCGACCTCGTCCTGCCAATGCGCGGACAGGAAGGCCCGGATCGTGCCGCGGCGATCCGCCATTACCGCGCCTCCGCAGGCAGTGCCGCGAAACGCGCTTGGATGTCGTCGACCGCGGCCAGGATTCGCTCCGGCGTCGCCGGCGCATCCAGCTTCGGCAGCAGCCGATGGTCGGCAAGGCTCGCCACCGCGTCGCGGATCGCCAGCCACACCGCGATCGCCAGCATCAGCGGCGGCTCGCCGATCGCCTTGGAACGGAAGATCGTCTGTTCGCGGTTGGGCGCGTCGGCCAGAAGCCGCGTATTGAACACGCGCGGCACGTCGCGGCTGCCCGGGATCTTGTAGGTCGACGGTCCGTGCGTGCGCAGCCTTCCGTCTTCGTCCCACCACAGCTCTTCCGTGGTCAGCCAGCCCATTCCCTGCACGAACGCCCCCTCGACCTGTCCCTTGTCGATCGCCGGATTGAGCGACCGGCCGCAATCCTGGACCAGCTCGGCGCGCAGCACCCGCAGCTCGCCGGTCAGCGTGTCGATCGCCACCTCGCAGGCGGCCGCACCATAGCTGAAATAGTAGAACGGCCGGCCGGTGTTCGTCTTGAAGTCCCAATTTATCTTGGGCGTGCGGTAGTAGCCGGTCGCCGACAGCGACACACGCCGGCGCCAGCACAGCTCGGCCAGCTCGGCGAAGGACAGGCTCTTGTTGCCGGCGAAGACGCGGTTGTCCGAGAAGACGATTTCGGTCGCCGGCACGGCGAAATGGGCCGCCGCAACCTGGGCCATGCGGCCGCGGATCTGCTCGGCCGCGTTCAAGGCCGCCATGCCGTTGAGGTCCGATCCGGACGAGGCGGCGGTCGCCGAGGTGTTCGGCACCTTGCCCGTGCTGGTGGCCGAGACGCGAACATGCTCCAGATCGATTTGGAACGCTTCGGCCACGACCTGCGCCACCTTGACGAACAGCCCCTGCCCCATTTCGGTGCCGCCATGGTTCAGGTGCACACTGCCGTCCGTGTAGACATGCACCAGCGCGCCGGCCTGGTTGAGCGTCGGCAGGTTGAACGAAATGCCGAACTTGACAGGCATCGTCGCCAGACCCTTCTTGATCACCGCGCTCGTGCGATTGAACGTCTCCACCTCCGCGCGCCAGCGCGGCAGGTCGACGCCGCCTTCCAGCTCCTCCACCACGCGCTCGATGATGTTGTCCTCCACGGTCATGCCGTAGGGCGTCATGTCGTTGCGGCCGATGCCGTAGAAGTTCCGCCGCCGCACCAGCTCGGTCGGTACGCGCAGATGACGGGCGACGGCCTCGACCACCGCCTCGATCGCGAACATGCCCTGCGGTCCGCCGAAGCCGCGGAACGCGGTGTTGGATACCGTGTTGGTCTTGCACGCCAGGCCGCGCAGCCGGACGTTCGGCAGGTAGTAGCAGTTGTCGGCATGGCAGAGCGCGCGGGTCAGCACCGCCGGCGACAGGTCCGCGACGTTGCCCGCGTTGGCCACCAGTGTCATGTCCAGGCCGAGCAGCGAGCCGTCCTCGTCGAAGCCCACGTCGTAGCGGATCAGGAACGGATGGCGCTTGCCAGTCGCGCGCATGTCGTCGTCGCGGCGCAGCCGCAGCTTGACCGGGCGATGGGTCTTCCAGGCCAGCAGCGCGGCGATGCCCGCGACGATCGTCGCCTGGCTTTCCTTGCCGCCGAACGCGCCGCCCATGCGCCGCACCTCCACGGTCACGGCGTTGAGCGGAAGCCCCAGCAGACGCGCCACGCCGTGCTGCACCTCGGTCGGATGCTGGGTCGAACTGGTGACCGCGATGTCGCGGTCCTCGCCCGGCACGGCGAGCGCGATCTGGCCTTCGAGGTAGAAATGGTCCTGGCCGCCGCAGCGCACATCGCCGGCAAGGCGCATCGGCGCGTAGCCCAGCGCGATCGCCACCTCGCCGCGCTCGATCACCTGCGCGGGCGACACCAGCGCGCCGGCCGCGATCGCCTCCTCCAGGCGCAGGATCGCCGGCAGCGGCTCGTACTCCACGTCCACGAGCGCCGCCGCCGCCAGCGCGCGCTCCAGCGTGTCGGCGGCCACGGCGGCTACCGGGTGACCGACATACTCGGCGACGCCGGCGGCGAGCGCGGGCTCGCCTTTCAGGATCGGGCCAATGTCGTTGCGGCCGGGCACGTCTTCTGCAGTCACCACGGCGGCCACGCCCGGCGCCGCCAGCGCACGCCCTGCGTCGATGCGCCGGATGCGGGCATGGGCGTGCGGGCTCAGCACCAGCGCCGCGTGCAGCGTGCCGGGGGCGTTCGCGACATCGTCGAGGAAGAGCGCGCGCCCCGTCACGTGGCCGGCGGCGCTGTCGTGGCGCGCCGGGCTGTGCGCCCCGCCCTTCACGGCGCTGGGCGTCAGCTCGCTCACAGCGCCTCCAGCCGCAGGGGCGCGACGCCGGCCAGGTCCGGCCGGGCCGTTTCGATCTGCAGGCGGCGCAACAGGTTCGCCGCGGCGCGCAGGCGATAGGCCGCGCTGCCGCGATGGTCGTCCATCGGCGCGAAGTCGCGCGCCAGCGCCTGGTCGATTCCGGCCAGGGTCGACGCGGTCCAGGGCTGGCCGATGATCGCCTCTTCCACGGCCGTGGCGCGCTTGGCCGTCGGCCCCATGCCGCCGAACGCCGCCCGCAGGCTCTGCACCACCCCGTCCGCCAGCGCGATGCGGAACGCGGCGGTCACCGCCGCGATGTCCTGGTCGAAGCGCTTCGACAGCTTGAACGCATGGAACTGCTGCGGCTGGACAAGGCGCGGCAGGCGGATCGACTCGATGAACTCGCCCGGCGCCAGCGACGTCCGGCGATAGCCGGTGATGAACTTCTCCATCGTGCGCGGCCGGGCGCCGGCGATCGAGCGCACCACGACCGCCGCGTCGAGGGCGAAGAGGCAGGGGATCGTGTCGCCGATCGGCGATGCGGTCGCCAGGTTCCCGGCCATGGTGCCGAGATTGCGGATCTGGCGCGACCCCAGCCGGCGCACCACCGCGCCCAGCGCGGGAAACGACACGTCGAAATACGGCAGCGCCTCGCTGTAGGTGACCGCGGCGCCGAACTCGATCCAGTCCGGCCCGACCGTGATCCGCTTCAGCTCGGGTACGAAGGAGGTCGCGATCAGCGCGGGCGACCAACGGCGCTCCTTTGCCACGACCAGGCCCAGATCGGTGCCGCCGGCCCAGAGCTGCGCTTCGGGATGCTGCTTCACCAGCCGCGCCAGCTCCGGCAGCGTGTGGGGGAAATAGAAGCACTGCTCGCCCTGGCGGTACTCGGCGATGGGCGACAGCCCGGCCAGGCCGGCGGCGTCCGCGCGCGCCCGCTCGGCCAAGTGGTCAAGCGCGCCGCCGGCCACGCCGCGGCAGGCATCGACGATCGGCCGGTAGCCGGTGCAGCGGCAGAGATTGCCGGCGAGCGCTTCGTGGATCAGCTCGTCCCGCGCGGGCTCGCCGCCATGTTGGAACGCGGCCATGGCCATGGCGAAACCGGGCGTGCAGAAGCCGCATTGCGTCGCATCGGCTTCCAGCAGCGCGTGCTGCACGGGATGCAGCGCGCCATCCGGCGCCGTCAGCCCCTCGACCGTCACCACGGCCGTCGCCTCGAGCTGCGGGACCAGCATCAGGCAGGAATTGACCGCGTCGTAGCGCAGCCTGCCCTCCTCGCGCCGCCCGACCATGATGGTGCAGGCGCCGCAATCGCCCTCGGCGCAGCCCTCCTTGGTGCCGGTCAGCCGGCGGACGGTGCGGAGATAGTCGAGCACCGTCATCGTGGGCGGGACGCTGTCCTCGCTGCACCACTGCCCGTTCAACAGGAACCGGATGGCGGCCATGAATCTCTCAGCTTGCTTCGCCGGCCGCCGAGCGACAGGCTCCGCGGGTGTCCATCGCAAGAACTAATGAATCGTTCTTAAGATTTCGGCAATAAGCCGGAAAGGCGAACCGGCTCCTACACTTATGCGCGGGATACGCCCCGCTAACTGCCGCGATAGGTCGAATAGCTCCAGGGCGTGACCAGCAGCGGCACGTGATAGTTCGCCTCGGGCTCGGCGACGGCGAAGCGCAGCGGAACCGTGTCGAGAAAGGGCGGATCGGCCTGCGGCGTTCCTTGCGCGGCGAAATAGGCGGCGACGGCGAAGCGCATCTCGTAGCGCGCGATCGGGACCGGGCGGCCGTGGATCAGCGGCTGGTCGGTGCGGCCGTCGGCGTTGGTGACGGCGCGCGCGACGATGCGCCCCGCCCCGTCGCCGTCCAGCTCCAGCAGCTCGATCGCGACGCCGGCGGCCGGCCGGCCGCGCTGCGTATCGAGCACATGGCTCGAAAGCCGGCCGTGCACCGGCAGGCGGTCCTGCGCCGTGACGCGCTGGTCCAGCCGCAGCGCCACGATGCGAACGATCTCGCCCAGCGCCGTTCGCAGTTCCGCCGCGGCGTCGTTGCGCAGGCGACGGTCGTACTGCCGCAACAGGGATTCCCTTCCGTGCCGGCGCACGCAGACGAGGAAAGGAAAGCCGAACCGCGCCTTGTAGGCGTCGTTGAGCTGGTGGAAGCGCGCGTAGTCTGCCTCGGACAGGCGGTCGAGGCCGGCGCTGGACTGCTCGGCCGCGGATTCCGCCGTCAGCGCGCCGGCGCGCGCCGCCTTGCCGGCGAGGTCGGGATGCGCACGCACCAGCGCCAGGCGCGCCGCCTCGTCGCCGGCGGAAATGCCGCGCTCGAATGCCGCGAGCAGCGCCGCCAGGCTGGCGAAGGGGCGCGCGGCAGCGGCGCCTTCGACCACCCAGGGCGCGTGCTCGACGACGCCGTCCAGCGCCGCGACGAGGTCCGCGCGCGTGGCCGCGTTCAGGCTGGCGAGGTCGATCATGGCGCTACTCCACCGGCTTTCCGGCGGCGATCCACGCGGCGATCGCGCCGCGCTCGTCCGCGGTCATCGCGGTGACGTTGCCCGGCGGCATGGCGTTCGACCGCACCGCCGCCAGCTCGATCAGCCGCGCGTGGTGGCGGATGCGCCCGGCCGTGTCCAGCATGATCCCCTGCGGCGCGGCGGCGATGCCGGCCCAGCCCGGCTCGGCGCCATGGCACATGCTGCAGCGGGTGACGACGATCTCCTCCACCGCCGCGAAACGCGCCGGGGCGGCGGCCGCGCCGAGCGCGACGCGCGGGCCCGCCGCGGACAGATAGAGGATTGCCGCCATGCCCCCCGCCGCTACCGCCCAGGTCCACCAGGGGCTGCCCTTGCCCGCGTGGCGGCTGTTGAAGAAATGTCGGATGACCGGCCCCAACGCCAGCACGATGGCCAGGATCAGCCAGTTGAACCGCGTGGCGTAGAGCAGCGGGTAATGGTTGGCGATCAT
>JADLEG010000056.1 GCA_020846275.1 Alphaproteobacteria bacterium | reverse complement strand
TGCGGCTGGCCGAAAGCCAGCTCGAGCTGAAGCCGGTGATGACGCGGCTGGTCAGCGCGATCGGCGACGGCAAGATGGGCGGCGGCGACGACGCCAGCCGCGCGCATCTGCGCAACCTCGAGATCTATTGCGCGCGGCTGCTGGAAGAGCTGGGCGCGGGCCGCACCCAGGCGGTGCAGGAGATCCGCAACGAGATCCGCCTGCTCGCGCGCACCATCGCGGCGGTGGCCGAGGAAGGCCAGCGCTAGCCGATGGCGGACTACGCGGCACGGCGCGGGGGGCGCGCATCGATCAACGTGTGGCCGGGCTGGGTCGACGCGCTGGCGACCCTCGTCATGGTCGTCATGTTCCTGCTCATGGTCTTCGTGGTGGCGCAGTTCTACCTGCGCGAGGCGCTGTCGGGCCGCGAGAAGACCCTGAAGACGCTGTCGGGCCAGATCAGCGAGATCGCCGACCTGCTGAGCATGGAGCGCCAGTCCAACGCCGACCTGCGCGCGAACTTCGCCCAGCTCTCGGCCGAGCTAAAGGCGTCGATCGCCGACCGCGACGACCTCAGCAACCGGCTGGGGCAACTCACCCAGCGGCTGGAGAAGACTGAGACCGAGGCCTGGAAGAACGCCCAGGCGCTGACCGAAGCCAACAAGACCGTGCAGGCCAACCGCGAGACGATCGAGGTGCAGGTGCGCCAGCTCCTGGCGCTGCAGGCCGCGCGCGACCAGCTCCAGCAGCGCCTGGCCGAGGAGGCGGCGAAGCTGAAGCAGGCGGAGAGCGGCAGCGCCGATCTGACCCGCCAGTTGGGCGAGACGACCAAGAGCGCCGAGGCGGCGCAACAGCGCATCGACCAGCTCGCCAAGGAGATCGCCGGGCTGCAGGAGCTGAAGACGCGGCTCGAGGCCGAGGTCAAGGACCGCGACGCGGCAGCCCAGGCGGCGGCCAAGACCGCCGACGAGCGCGCCAAGGAGCTGGAGCAGCGCCTGGCGGAAGGGCAGAAGGCGCTGGATACGGAGAAGGCGGGCTCCGCCCAGGCGCGCGACGAATTGGCGCTGCTGAACCGCCAGATCGCCGCGCTGCGCGACCAGATCGGCAAGATCAGCGCCGCGCTGGAACTCTCCGAGGCCAAGGGCAAGGACCAGGAGGCGCAGATCGCCGACCTCGGCAAGCGCCTCAACGTCGCGCTGGCCTCGAAGGTGCAGGAGCTGGCGCGCTACCGCTCGGAGTTCTTCGGCCGCCTGCGCGAGCTGCTGGGCGAGCGCCAGGACATCCGCGTGGTCGGCGACCGCTTCGTGTTCCAGTCCGAGGTGCTGTTCGAATCGGGCTCGGCCGACATCGGCGCCGAGGGCCGCGCACAGCTCGCCGACTTGGCGACCGCGCTGAAGGACATCGCCAAGAACATCCCGCCCGAGATCAACTGGATTCTTCGCGTCGACGGCCACACCGACAAGCAACCGATCGCGCGGCTCTACAAGTCGAACTGGGAATTGTCCTTCGCGCGCGCACTCGCCGTGGTGCGCTTCCTGATTGCCCAGGGCATCCCGGCCGAGCGCCTGGCCGCGACCGGCTTCGGCGAGTTCCAGCCGATCGACGAGCGCGAGGACGAGATCGGACGCCGCCGCAACCGCCGCATCGAACTGAAGTTCGACCAGCGGTGAAGCTGGCGGATGCAGACCCGGAGGAAACGCGATGATCAAGGTGAGCGTGCTCTATCCGCACGACCACGGCGCCACGTTCGACATGGGCTACTACCTGGACAAGCACATCCCGATGGTGAAGCAGAAGCTCGGCGCGGCGTGCAAGGGCGTGTCGGTCGACCGAGGCAGGGCGGGTGGGGCGCCGGGCGCGCCGCCGGCCTTTGTCGCGATGGCGCATCTGCTGTTCGAATCGGCCGAGGCGTTCCAGGCCGCCTTCGCGCCGCACGCCAAGCAGATCATGGCCGACATTCCCAACTACACGTCGATCAAGCCGGTGATCCAGGTCAGCGACGTGAAGCTGTAGCGTCCTCAGCCCGCAGAACGCTTCCTGGTCGTCATGGCCGGGCTTGAACCCGGCCTCCACGCCTACTTCCTTGCAGATCGGGAAGCGTGGACGCCCGGCTCGAGGCCACGGCTGTCCGGTTGACGCCTGTCGCGTGCGTGCCTCTCTCTTGTCCCCCCTGCCCTTGCGGGAGGGGGTTAGGGAGGGGCCGCTCGCACAACGTCGCCGCGCATCGGCTCGTCTTCCACCCGGAAACCACCAAGACACCAAGGCCAGAAAGAAAGATCCACCAGCACGACACCACGTCGGTATCGGGCATCCGTCTTCCGGCGTCGTGTCCGTGGCGTCGTCGTGGTTCAATTCCTTCTTCTTGGTGTCTTGGTGCCTTGGTGGTTTCCTTGCGCGCTGGACGGGCCGAACAGCGCGGGCGGCGATGGGAGAAGCCCCCTGCCCCTAACCCCCTCCCGCAAGGGCAGGGGGGACTCGAACTTCGTGTCCCGGCATCCCATGCCTTCATCCCGCGCCAGCTCGGTGTTCGCTTCCGTGCCATCCGGCGCATTCTAAACCGGACAGCCGTGGCTCGAGGCTGGGCATGACGCCGTGAGGAAAGGCTCCCCTCAGCCCGCCTGGGCGCGGGCGTCGTCGAACTGCAGCTTGGCCAGGCGCGCGTAGAGGCCGCCGGCGTTGACCAGTTCGCCGTGGCTGCCGGTGGCGACGATGCGGCCCTCGTCCAGCACGACGATGCGCCGGGCCTTCAGCACGGTCGCCAGCCGATGCGCGATGATGATGGTCGTGCGGCCCTGCATCAGCCGCTCCAGCGCGGCCTGGACCAGGTGCTCGCTCTCGGCGTCCAGCGCCGAGGTCGCCTCGTCCAGCAGCAGAAGCGGCGCGTCGCGCAGGATGGCGCGCGCGATCGCCACCCGCTGGCGCTGGCCGCCGCTGAGGCGCACCCCGCGCTCGCCGAGCTGGGTCGCGAAGCCCTGCGGCAGCTTCTCGGCGAACTCGGTCACCTGCGCGGCGTCGGCGGCGGCGTGCACGGCCGCGTCCGAGGCGTCCGGGCGGCCGTAGCGGATGTTCTCGAACACGTCCGCGGCGAAGATCGCCGGATCCTGCGCGACCAGCGCGATACGCCCGCGCACGTCGGCCGGATCGGCGGCGCGCAGGTCGACGCCGTCCAGCCGCACCGAGCCCAGGCGCGGATCGTAGAAGCGCAGCGCGAGCTGGAACACGGTGGTCTTGCCGGCGCCCGACGGGCCGACCAGGGCCACGGTCTCGCCCGGCGCCACGTTCAGCGAGAACTTCTCCAGCGCCGGGCGCTCGGGCCGCGAGGGGTAGTGGAAGGTGACGTCCTCGAAGATCAGCGCGCCGCGCGCCGGCTCGGGCATCGCCAGCGGCGTCGGCGGCGCCTTGATCTCGGGCTCGGTCGCCAGCAGGTCGAACAGCCGCTCGGCCGCGCCGGCCGCGCGCTGCAGGTCGCCCACCACCTCGCCGATCGCGCCGACCGAGCCGGCCACGACCACCGCGTAGAAGACGAAGGCGGCAAGCTGCCCGGCGCTGATGCGGCCCGCCAGCACGTCGTGCCCGCCGATCCACAGGACGACCGCGATGGCGCCGAACACCAGCAGGATCACGATCGCGGTCATCCACGACCGCGCGCGCACGCGGTCGAGCGCAGTGGCGAACGCGTCCTCCACCCGCTCGGCGAAGCGCTGGCGGTCGATCGGCTCGTGGGTGAAGGCCTGCACGGTGCGCACGGCCTGCAACTGCTCCTCGACATAGGCGCCGACATCGGCCACGCGGTCCTGGCTGGCGCGGCTCAGACGCCGCACATGCCGGCCGTAGAGCAGGATCGGCGCGATCACCAGCGGCACGCCCAGCAGCACCAGCCCCGTCAGCTTGGGCGAGGTGACCGCGAGCATGGCGAGCCCGCCCACCAGCATCAAAAGGTTGCGCAGCGCGATCGGCGCCGAGGTGCCGACCACGACCTGCAGCAGCGTGGTGTCGGTGGTCAGGCGCGACAGGATCTCGCCGACCTTGTTGATCTCGAAAAAGGCCGGGCTCAGGCGCAGCACGTGGTCGAACACGGCGCGGCGCAGATCGGCCACCACGCGCTCGCCCAGCCACGAGACCAGGTAGAAGCGCGCGTAGCTGGCGCCGGCCATCACGGCAACCACCGCGAACAGCACCAGCACCGCCTGGTCGAGCATCGCCACGTCGCCGGTGCCGAAGCCGCGGTCGACCAGCCGCCGCAGGCCCGCACCCAGCGCCAGCACAGTTCCGGCGGCGACGGTCAGCGCCAGGAACGCGCCCAGCATGGCGAGGCCATGCGGGCGCAGGTAGCGCCACAACCCGACCAGCGGCTTCAGGTCGCGCCGCCCGCCCGCACGCTGGCCGGCGCGGTCGGCGTCGGTCTCGGTATAGTGGCGCTCGCGCATCGCCATGGGCTCAGTCCAGCGCCACCGGCGCGCCGGTGGCCTCCGCCAGGTCGCGCGCCAGCACCTCGGCCAGGGTTTCCGTGCCGCGCGTCGACCGCCAGTCGGCGGCGCCCTCGTCCCACGCGAAATGCCAGGCGCCCGAGACCGGCGACGACAGCCAGAGCTGGCGCATCGGCCCGTGCTTGTTGACCACGTAGCGTCCGCCGGCCGCGACGGCGATGGTCAGGACGCCGCCCTCGAGGTCGACCTCGGCGCGCGCGCCCAGCGCGTCTTCGGCCGCCGCCATCAGCCGGTCGAGCGTGCCGTCGGCGAGCGTCTGGAAGCGCGCTTCGTCCAGCGCCATGGCAAACCTGCCCTCATGTCGCGGAAATCGGCCCATGCCTAACAGCCGATGCCCCGCCCCGCAACGGTTAACGGACGGTGCGCGGGCCGGCTCCGGCTGGCTCCGACACCCTTGTCCCGGCACCTTGCCATGCCGCGCGAATGCCGGTATAAGCCGCCGCTTCCAATGGATTGCGGCCAACGGATTGAGGCGGTTCGCGACGGGCATGGCCGGCGGGGCGCGGGAGTATCGGCGATGAAAGAGAAGATTCACCCCGAATACCACGAGATCAACGTGGTCATGACCGACGGCACGACCTTCAAGACGCGCTCGACCTACGGCAAGCCGGGCGACACGCTGCGGCTGGACATCGACTCCAAGTCGCATCCCGCCTGGACCGGCGTCTTCCGCCTGAACGACAGCGGCGGCCAGCTCGCCAAGTTCAACAAGCGCTTCAAGAACCTCGGCATCAAGAACTGACGCTGCGCGGCCGCGCCGTCAATTCGGCGCGCCCGACAGGATGTGCGTCGCGATTATCGGCGGCTGGGGCCGCTGCCGGTTTGTCAGGCCTGGATCAACCGCGGCTGGCTGGCGGGCGGGCGCGATTTCATCGTCTCGCTTGCGGCCAGGCAGATGTTGAACGAGCCGAACTGCATCTCCTCGCCGGCGATCAGCCGGTCGAGCCGCAGCGTGCGCTTATAGAGGCCGAGGCTGCGGCGCAGCAGGCTGACCAGCCGCGGCGGCGGCTCGAACAGGCTGACATCCAGCTCTTCCAGGCAGATCGGCTGGCCACCCAGGCGGCGATTGGGGTGGACGGCTTCTTCGCGGGTGATCTCGCCGGCCTGCGCCGCCTTGTGGGTCATCGCCCAGGCCATCACCTCGGTCAGCCGCGTGGTCAGGCGCAACCCCTCGCTGATCGATTGCAGGTTCTCCAGCGGCGTCATCGTCGCGCGCTCGGCCGGCGCCAGGGTCTGCATGTAGTCGCGCGCCTCGACGAGCAGGCTTTTCGCCTCGTCATAGATGCGCTCGATGAAGGGCACTTCGAAATCCTGCATCCCTGCCTCCCTGGCATACTGCCCCGAACCCGGGGTTGATCGGTTGGTCCTTCAACTCGCCGATCACGCGGGGAATGATCATGCAGCCGATGGCTGCCCGCAAGAAAAATCTTAAATTTTAGTTAATTTGTGGGTGCTTCGATTAACCATATTGGATAGGCCCATCGACACCCGCCTATGCCTCGCCGCCCTTGGCGCCGTAGAACACGACCCACAGCTCGGTGTCCTTGCTGTAGTCCTCGAAACGATGCACCGCGCCGGCGCCGGCATAGAGCACGTCGCCCGGGCCGAACTTCACCCGCGCGTCGTCGCAGCGGAACCAGCCCGAGCCGTTCATGACGACATAGAGCTCGTCCTGGTCATGCGGCTTCTGCGGATCGCCGCCTTCCGGCGGCTTGTAGTGCCGCAGCTGCATCGTGCCGTGCTCCATCAGCAGCGCCGACAGCCGCCCGGTGGGCAGCGGCGCCTTGCGCGCCTCGGCGAGCGTCGCCAGCAGCGGCACCCTGGTCTTGGTCGTCATTCGTCTCTCTCCCCGATGACGCCAATCCTACACGCCGAATCAGGCGTTAACCAACAGCGGCGTGACAACGTGCTTAACGGATTCCGGCACCGCGATCACCTGGAAGTCCGCGCGCCGCACATAGACATGCACGAAGTGCCCGGCGGCAGCGGCGGTGTCGTCGCCCTGCTTGAAGATTCCGATCTCGTAGCGCACGGAGGAGCGGCCGAGCTTCGTCACGCGCAGCCCGGCTTCCAGCGCGTCGGGAAAGGCGACCGGCTTGAAGAAGCGGCACATCGTCTCGACCACCACGCCGATCTCGGTCGCATGCTCGATGTCGAGCGCGCCCCCCGTCACCAGCACGTGGTTCACCGCCGTGTCGAAATAGGAATAGTAGGTGACGTTGTTGACATGCGCGTAGGCGTCGTTGTCCGCCCAGCGCGTGGTGATGGCGACGAAGCGCTTGTAGGCGTCGCGCCGGGTGGCGGCATTGTCGGCCATCATGCCCGCCCGAGGAACGTCTTCATCTGTTCGAGCGTCGCATCGGGCTGCTCGACCATCATCATGTGGCCGCAGTCCGTCAGCTCGGCGGCCGCCGCGTCCTTGATCATCCGGGTGAATTCGCGGCCCGCGCGCGGCGGGGTCATGCGGTCGTCGCGGCCGAGGATCAGGAGCGCCGGGCAGGCGACCGCCTTCGCCGCGGCCTCGCCGCCGCCGTAGGCGTCGCAGGCCTTGAAATCGCAGGCCAGCACCGTGCCGCCCGCGCGGTCGATCAGGCGCTGCGCGGCCGCCTTCAGCCACAGCCCGGCGGCGATGTTCCCGCCGATGCGCCCGCGCCCGCCGAAGGCCCAGTCGACGATCAGGTCGCGCGCCAGCGGCGGGTCCTTCTCGGCCGCCTCGATCAAGTCGGGATGCACCGCCATGCGCGGCGCCGCGCCGCACAGGATCAGCCGCGTCACGCGCGGCCCCAGGCGCGAGGCGGCTTCCAGGCAGGCGAGCGCGCCCATCGAATGCCCGACCAGGGACGCGGCGCCGAGCTTGGCCGCGTCCATCAGGGCCGCGATCCAGTCGGCCATCGCGCCGACGCTCGTCAGCGCGGCGCCCTCGGAACGGCCATGCGCCGGCAGGTCGGGCGCCAGCACCGCAAAGCCGTGATGGGCGAAGTAGCGCGCCTGCAGGCCCCAGACGGTGTGGTCCATGCCCGCCCCGTGCAGGAAGACGATCGCGGGCGTGGTCGGATCGAAGTCCTGGCCGCCGGTATGGGCGTAGACGGCGGCGGCGTTGACGGTCAGTTGCACGCGCCTAACCCTTTGTCGCGGCGCGCAGCGCCTGTTTCAGGTCGTCGATCAGGTCGGCCGGATCCTCGAGGCCGACCGACATGCGGATCATGTCCTCGCCCACCCCGGCGGAGGCGAGCTGCTTGGCATCCATCTGCTGGTGCGTCGTGCTGGCGGGGTGGATCACCAGCGACTTGGCGTCGCCCACGTTGGCGAGGTGCGAGAACAGCTCCAGCTTCTCGATGAACCTGGCGCCCGCGGCCCGGCCGCCCTTGATGCCGAAGCTGACCATCGATCCCGCGCCGCGCGGCAGCAGCTTCTTCGCCAGCTCGTGGTCGGGGTGCTCGGGCAGGTCGGGATGGTTGACCCAGGCGACCGCGTCGGACGACTTCAGGAACTGGAGGAGGGCGCGCGCATTGGCGACGTGGCGCTCCATGCGCATCGGCAGCGTCTCGACGCCCTGCAGGATGTAGAAGGCGTTGCCCGGGCTCATGCAAGGCCCGAAATCGCGCAGTCCCTCGCAGCGCGCGCGCATCACGAAGGCCTGCGGCCCGAAATCCTCGGCGAAGTCGATGCCGTGATAGCCGGCATAGGGCTCGGTCATGGTCGGGAACAGGCCAGAGCCTTCCCAGTCGAAACGCCCGCTGTCGATCAGCGCGCCGGCGATGGCGACGCCGTGTCCGCCCAGCCACTTGGTGGCGGAATGCATCACCAAGTCGGCGCCGTGCTCGAAGCTGCGGATCAGGTAGGGCGTGGCGAAGGTGGCGTCGAGCATCAGCGGGATCTTGCGATGATGCGCGATCGCGGCGACCTCGGGGATGTTCAGCACTTCGAGGCCTGGATTACCCAGCACCTCGGCGAAGACCAGCCGCGTCTCGGGGCGGATGGCGTTGCGGAACCCGTCGAGGTCGCGCGGCTTGACGAAGGTCGTGGTGATGCCGAAGCGCGGCAGGGTATGGGCGAACATGTTGACGCTGCCGCCGTAGAGCGAGGCCGAGGCGACGATGTGCCCGCCCGCGCCCATCAACGTCGCGATGGCCAGGTGCAGCGCCGCCTGGCCGCTTGCCGTGCACACCGCGCCCACCCCGCCCTCCAGCGCCGCCAGCCGCTCCTCCAGCACCGCCACGGTCGGGTTTCCGATGCGGCTGTAGATGTAGCCCGCGCGCTCGAGGTTGAAGAGCGAGGCGGCGTGGTCGGTGTCGTCGAACACGAAGGACGTGGTCTGGTAGATCGGCACGGCGCGCGCGCCGGTCGCCGTGTCGGGCTGCTGGCCCGCGTGAAGGCTCAAGGTGGCGAAGCGCGGATGCTTGGGCGCGACCATGGCGGCCCTCCCTGTCGGGGACAAAAATCGCGCGGACCCTAGCGGCGGTGGGAGGAAGGGGTCAAGCGCGCGCGGTGATCGCGTGCAGGTAGCGCGGGCCCAGCGCCGTGCCGGCGCGGCGATCGTGCTCCAGCAGGATGTGCAGCGCCAGGTCGACCGCCTTGTAGCACTCGTGCAGGATCGTCGCCGCGCGCAGCAGCTGGCCGTCGTCGAGCCCGCCCAGCCGCGTCAGGTCGCGAACGAAGATCGCGTCGGCCCAGAACAGCTGGGTGAAGCCGGCGAAGATATCCCCGCCCAGCACCAGCGGCTTCACCACGCGGCTGACCAGCGGCTCGAACCGGTGGAGCATGAAGCCTCGCGCGCGCAGGAACCGCTCGACGTCGCCATAGAGCGGCTGACCGCGATACATCGCCAGGAACTCGACCTCGGTCTGGATCACCAGCGCACCCGCCAGGCGCCGCGGCGCATTCTCGAACGCCATCAGCTCGGCGCCCTGGATGTCGATCTTCAGCAGGTCGAGGCCCGTCGTCTCCGGCACGTCGTCCAGGCGCACCGTGTCGACCTCCTCGGTGCGAACGACGCGCCCCCAGTCGGGGAAGCCGTGGAACAGCGCCAGCACGTCGGGGTTGGGCTCGAGCAGCGAGGTCATGCCGGGCGCGTGGCAATGATGCAGCGTATGGCGCTTGCCGTCGCCGATCGCCAGCGGCAAGTAGGTCTCGCGCGGCCCCTTCTTCTGCTGCAGCACGGCGTGCGCCTGCAGGTTCGGCTCGAAGCCCACCACCTCGGCGCGGCCCGCTTTCAAAAGGGGGGCGTAGGGCGGTTCGCCGTCGATCGGGTTGGCGCCGATATCGACGACCTTGATCGCGACCGGCAAGTCGAGGATGGCGAAGATCGACGGCGGTCCGGCCATGCCTCAAACAAATGCCTTGCGAAACACCTCGACGAAGCGGTCGACATCCGCTTCGTCGTTGTAGACATGCGGGCTGATGCGCAGCCGGCCCAGGCGCGGCGCGGCGTAGACCTTGTCCTTGGCGAGGCGCTGGACCAGGTCCGCCGGCATGCCCTTGGGGAAGGCGAGGCTCAGGATGTGCGGCACGCGGTACTTGTCGTCCAGCATCAGCACGCCGGAATTGCGCAGGCCGTCCGCCAGCCGGTCGGTCAGCATGCGCAGGCGCTGGGCGACGGCGCCCGTGCCCCAGCGGTCGATCATCTCCATGCCGATCGCCGCCATCTCCAGCGAGATGAAATGGTCGCGCTCGCCCATGTCGAAGCGTCGCGCCCCGTCGACATAGGCGGTGTCCTTCAGGTAGGGCGGCGTGCGCTCGGCCGACACCGACCGCCGGCCGAAGCCGGTCTGTTCCAGGGGCACGCCGTCCTGGCGGCGCTTGGCGATGTAGATGAAGGCGCGGCCATAGGGGCCGAGCGTCCACTTGTAGGTCGGGAAGACCAGGAAATCGGGATCGAGCCTGCGCACGTCGAACGGCACGGCGCCAACGCCCTGGGTGCCGTCGACCAGCAGCGCCGCACCCTGCTTGCGCAGCGCCACCGCAACACGGTCGAGGTCGATGCCGCCGCCATCCGACCAGTGCAGCGAGGAGATCGAGGCCAGCGCCACCGGCGCCGCGCCCTTGCGGTCGATCGCAGCCAGCACCGCGCTGGTCCAGTCGCCGTCGGCCGGCTGCGCCACGGTCTCGGTCGCGTAGCCGTCGGCCGGCGCGCGGGTCATCCATTCCAGCGCCGGCGAGGAATGGTCGTCCTGCAGCAGCAGCACGCGCGCGCCCCTCGGCACGCTGAAGCACTTCGCCGCGGTAGCCACGCCATAGCTGACGGAAGAGATCAGCGCCACGTCCGCGGGATCGGCGTTGATCAGCCGCGCCGCGGCCTTGCGCGCGCGCTCGTGCTGCTCGCCGGCGAAGCCGGGATCGATCTTCCAGGGCTGGCCCTTGCGCCCGACCGCCGCGCGTCCCGCCTCCTGGGTCGCCAGCGGCAGCGGGCTCCACGAGGCCGCGTTCAGGTAGCAGATGTCGCGCGGGATATCGAACTGGTCGCGTTGCGAAGGAAGCATCTCGTCGTCGCCCCTCTGTCGTGCTTCGGCCGGGACGCCATGCTAGGGCTTCGGCGGCGGAGACGCGAGATGGCTCGACGCGCCCGGAAAAAATCGGGCCGCCGGTGAGGGCAGCCCGAGTTTAGGGAGGAGAAAACGGGATGAGATGACTGAACGGCTCCGATACCGAAACCGTGAGCGCATCCTAGCCAGCGCTCCTTAAAGCGGAGTTAATGCCATAGGGGATTCTACAATATCTGCAGGCGATACCAGCGGCGCGGTCGGCGGGGTCGACGGCTGCCGTGCAGGGTGGCTGCTGGTCCGGCTGGGGCCGGCGGGCGAGGCGCGCGTTGATATCGTTGACCGATTCAACGGTTTGCCTTTGCGCGGCCTGGCCATGGTGGCGGTCGACATGCCGATCGGCCTGCCCGACAGCGGGGCGCGGGGGTGCGACGCAATGGCGCGGGCCCTGCTGCAGCCGGAGCGCCGCTCCAGCGTGTTCCTGCATCTGCGTCGTCCGCTGCTCGGCTACGCCGACTACCAGGCGGCCAATGCCTGGGGCAAAGGCGACGGCAAGGGCATCAGCAAGCAGGCCTGGAACATCTTGCCGCGCATCGCCGAACTCGACGCCTGGATGACGCCCGCGCGCCAGCGTCGGGTGCGCGAGAGCCATCCCGAGGTGATCTTCATCGGCCTCAACGGCGGCGCGCCGCTGCCGAAGAAGCGCACGCGCGAGGGCATGGTGGCGCGGCGCGCGGTGCTGCTGCGCCACGGCTTCGCCGGCATCGACGCGTTGGCGGCCGATCTGCCGCGGCGCGGCGCGGCGCTGGACGACCTCTACGATGCCGCCGCGCTGGCGCTCGCGGCCCGCCGCTTCGCTGCCGGGAAGGGCCGGCAGCTTGGCGGTCAGCGCGACTCGCGACGGCTGCGGATGGAGATCTGGGTGTAGGGTTGCGACCGATTGTCGCAATTGACAATCATTCGCAAGTAGCGGCAACGTTCGCGCCGGCTGTTGCGGCAGGGTACGACGTCGGCCGCTCGCCTCGGTTCCTCGAGCTGCTGGAGCATCGTCATGGGCGCCTTCCTGTCGACCTGCGTGGTGATCTTTCGCGAGGGGCTCGAAGCCTTGCTGATCGTGGGGATTGCCGTGGCCTATCTGCGCCAGACCGGGCGGCGCGCGCTGCTGCCTGCCGTCTACTGGGGCGTCGGTGCGGCGGTGGTCGTGTCGGCGCTGATTGGCTGGACCTTGGCCCAGCTCGGCGAGATGGGACCGGCCTGGGAAGGGGCGCTGGCGCTGGTAGCGGCGGTGCTGATCATCTCGTGCACCGTGCATGTGCTGCGCGCCGGGCGGCGCATGAAGCAGGCGATTACCCAACAGCTGACCAACGCCGCGGTACGCCAAGGATTTGCGGCCGCGCTCGGCGTTGCCGCGTTCCTGTTCTTGATGGTGACGCGCGAGGGGGTCGAGGCGGCAACGATGGTAGCGGCAGTTGCCGGTCAGAACTCAGGCGGATCGATCGCGGCCGGCGGCATCGTCGGCTTCGCGCTCGCCGGCCTGCTGGCGGCGGCCTGGGCGCGGCTGGGGCGGCAGGTCAGTCTCACCGCCTTCTTCCAGTTCGCGGCCGTGTTCCTCGTTCTCTTCTCGGTCCAGCTTGTGATCTACGCCTTCCACGAGTTCGCGGAGGCCGGCGTACTGCCCCTGGTCGACAACGAGTTGTGGCACGACGCCACCGAGCCCTATGGGCCGGAAGGCGAGATCGGCCAGTGGCTGACCTATGCGCTGGCCATCGTGCCGTCGATCTGGCTGATCGCGCTGTGGCTGCGCGATAGCGCCCGGCGCACGACCGCGCCGGCCACCTAAACCCCAATATACCTATGCGCGATCTGCATAGCAGACCCGCGCCATGTGCGGGGGCTGACTAGCGGCAAGTCCGGGGCTCGCGCCTGGCGGAGGACTACTGCGCGGTCCAGCCGCCGTCGATCGACAGCGCCGCGCCGGTGATCTGGTCGGCGGCCGGCGTGCACAGGAAGACAATCAGCTTGCCGATCTGATCGGGCGTGACGAACTGCTCGGAAGGCTGCTTCTCGGCCAGGAGCTCGTGCTCGGCCTCCTTGACCTTGATCTTCTTGTCGCGCGCCTTTTCCTCGATCTGCTTCTGCACCAGCGGGGTCAGCACCCAGCCCGGGCAGATCGCGTTGCAGGTAATGCCCGAGCCGGCGAGCTCGAGCGCGGCGACCTTGGTCAGCCCGACCAGCCCGTGCTTCGCCGCCACATAGGCCGACTTCTCCTTCGACGCGACCAAGCCGTGCGCCGAGGCGATGTTGATGATGCGGCCCCATTTCTTCTTGCGCATGTGCGGAATGGCGGCCTGGATCGAATGGAACGAGGCGCTGAGGTTGGTCGCGATCACCGCGTCCCACTTCGCGCGCGGGAATTCCTCCAGCGGCGCCACGTGCTGGATGCCGGCGTTGTTGATCAGCACGTCGACCGAGCCCAGTTCGCGGCGCGTGGCCTTGACCATCGCCTGCACTTCGTCGGGCTGCATCATGTCGGCGCCGTGATAGCCGACCTTCACCTTGTACTGGCGCTGGATGCGGGCCTGCAGCGCGGCGATCATCTTCTCGTCGCCGAAGCCGTTCATCATCACGTCGCAGTGTTGCGAGGCCAGCACCTCGGCGATGCCCAGGCCGATCCCGCTGGTCGATCCGGTGACGATCGCCACCTTGCCTTTCAGCATGACCTTCAATCCCATGTCCCCGATGCAGCCCCGGGGGAATGTCCCGGGGGTCGGGGAAATTTCATTGCGCCGTCTTATAGGGCTTTTTCTGCCCCATTCCTACCCGTTTTCCACAGCGCGGGTTCCTGCGACGGCGCAATTTCCCCAATCGGCACGGGGTGTTAAGGTATCCGCCTTGCCGCAGCGCAACCAAGCGGCGCAACGATGCCGGCCGTGACGGAGAGGGGGCCAGGAACATCGATGGATACAGGAATCGGCTGGACCGTTCTGGTTGTGTTCTATATCCTGCCGTTGCTGCATGTCTGCCTGTCGCCGGCGGCCGGACCGTGGCGCGCATCGCCCGGCTCGGCGTGCCCGTTCAGCCCGCGGACCGGTTGGCTGTTTATCGTCCTTCTGTCGGGACCGGTCGGCTGGCTGCTGTTCGTCTTCCGGCGGCGTGGCTGACGGGCTGCGAAATTTCCGTGCGCCGCAACCCGACGCCGGCCGTCCGGCGTTGGATCAGAAGCAACCACCTGGAAGAGGGAACGAGACGATGCGCGTCATGGTGATCGTGAAGGCGACCAAGGACAGCGAAGCCGGCGACATGCCGTCGACCGAACTGCTCGCGGCGATGGGCAGGTACAACGAAGAGCTGGTCAAGGCCGGCATCATGCAGGCGGGCGAGGGGCTGAAGCCCTCGTCGGCCGGCAAGCGGATTGCTTTCGACGGCGCGCGGCGCCGGGTGATCGACGGACCCTTTGCCGCGACCGGCGAACTGATCGCGGGCTTCTGGCTCTGGAAGGTCAAGAACATGGCCGAAGCGGTCGAGTGGGCAAAGCGCTGCCCGAACCCGATGCCGGGTCCGAGCGAACTCGAGATCCGCCCGATCTTCGAGGCGGAGGATTTCGGCGAGGCGCTGACCCCGGAACTCGCCGCCCAGGAAGACCGCCTGCGCGCGGAGATCGCCAAGCGCTAGCGCGAACCGCCGGCTAGTTCTTCTTGAACAGCGCGTCGGCGCCGGCGCGCACGGCCTGCTTCGATTTGATCATCGCTTCGGCGCGCTGGATCTCCTCCTTCATGCCGGCGATGTAGTCCTGCAGCTCCTCGATATCCATGATCTGCAGGTTCTTCGGTGGCGGCTTCTTGGTTTTGGGCTCGAGATCATCCGGGTCCATGCACAGGGCTCCGAGGTTGCGCGTGCCGGGAGGCCATATTAGACCAAGCGGCCCTTGCATCAGCAACGCCGACGCCAACCCATCTCGGAGACCCGCCGATGTCCCTGCCCGCGACCATGGCCTGCGTGGAGATCGAGAAACCCGGCGGCCCCGAGGTGCTGAGGCCCGCGACGCGGCCGGTGCCGCAGCCGGGTTCGGGCGAGGTGCTGGTCCAGGTCGCGGCCGCCGGCGTCAACCGGCCTGATGTGCTGCAGCGCAAGGGCATGTACAACCCGCCGCCCGGCACGTCGGACCTGCCGGGGCTCGAAATCGCCGGCACGGTCGCCGCGCTGGGCCCCGGCGTGACGCGCTGGAAGCTCGGGGACAAGCTATGCGCGCTGGTGGCGGGCGGCGGCTATGCCGCTTTCTGCACCGCACCCGAGCCGCAATGCCTGGCGATCCCCGCGGGACTGTCGATGGAGCAGGCGGCGTGCCTGCCCGAGACGGTGATGACGGTCTGGACCAACGTGTTCGAGCGCGGGCGCCTCGCCAAGGGCGAGAGCTTGCTGGTGCATGGCGGCACCAGCGGCATCGGCACCACCGCGATCCAGATGGCCAAGGCGCGTGGCGCCACCGTGTTCGCCACGGCGGGCGGCGCGGAGAAGGCCAAGGCCTGCCGCGACCTGGGGGCCGATCTCGCGATCGACTACAAGGCCGAGGATTTCGGCGCGAAGGTCAAGGACGCCACCAGCAAGCGCGGCGTCGATGTGATCCTGGACATGGTGGGCGGCGACTATTTCGCCCGCAACATCGACTGCCTGGCGGTGGAGGGGCGGCTCGTCTACATCGCCTTTCTGCGCGGCGGCAAGGTCGAGCTGAATATCGAGCCGGTCATGCGCAAGCGGCTGACCGTCACCGGCTCGACGCTCCGGCCCCGCTCGGTGGCCGAAAAGGGGGCCATAGCCCGGGCCGTCGAGGCCGAAATCTGGCCCCATGTGGCCGCCGGGCGCATCAAGCCGCTGCTCCATGCTCGGTTTGCCCTGGCCGAGGCCGGCAAGGCCCACGCGCTGATGGAAACCAACGCCCATATCGGCAAGATCGTCCTGACGGTTTAAGGGGTTAACGCAGTTTTTCCGCAGCTTTCGGTGGCCAAGCCCGGGGAACCGCCCTATATAGTTGCCAATACCCCCCGATGCCGATCCGGGTGGCGTGCCGGAACTGCTGGCGCGACCCGGTTCATTCCGTCCGATGGAGATCGCAATGGCGACACCGTTGATGCCCAAGGCGACCGCCGTATGGCTGGTCGAGAATACGACGCTCACCTTCAAGCAGATCGCCGAGTTCTGCGGGCTGCACGAGCTCGAGGTCCAGGCGATCGCCGATGACGAGGTCGCGACCGGCATGCACGGGCAGAGCCCGATCGGCAGCCACGAGCTGACCGCCGAGGAGATCAGGCGCTGCGAAGGCGATCCCGACGCGCGGCTGAAGATGATGGCGCGCGACCTGCCCGGCCCGGTGACGCGCCAGAAGGGGCCGCGCTACACGCCGATCGCCAAGCGGCAGGACAAGCCGGACGCCATCGCCTGGCTGGTCAAGACGCATCCCGAGCTGACCGACGCGCAGATCGCCAAGCTTGTGGGCACCACCAAGACGACGATCGCCAAGGTGCGCGACCGCTCGCATTGGAACATGCAGAACATCCGCCCGCGCCATCCGCTCGAACTCGGCCTGTGCACGACGCGCGACCTGACCGCGGCGGTGGCGGCGGCGGCGCGCAAGAAGGCGAAGTCGGGCGCGGCGGCCGAGAAGCCGGCTGCGGAAGCCGAAGCCCCGGCCGAACAGCAGCCGGCCGAGACGGCCTGACCTAGGCTCGCGCCGGCGCGTCGCGGCCGAACAGCCGCAACGCCCGTCCATCGATCACGACGAGGCCGGCGGCGATCAGCGCCATGCCGGCGAGGTGGCGCGCGAGCAGCGTCTCGCCCAGCGCGAACACGCCCAGCAGCACGGCGCCCACCGGGATCAGCAGCGTCACCAGCAACAGGTTGGTGGCGCCGGCCGTCGCCAGGATGCGGAAATAGATCAGGTAGCCGAGCGCGGTGCATACCCCGGCCAGCGCCAGCAGTGCCACCCAGGTCGCGATGCCGGGCATCGCCAGGCCCGCCGGCGGCGCGGCGAACAAGGCGATGGGCAACAGGATCAAGGTCGAGCCGGTCATCTGCCCGGCCGCTGTCATGACCGGCGGCGTGCCGGCGAAGCGGCGCCCGTAGAGCCCGGCGACCGCGTAGGACAGGCCCGCGCCCAGCACGGCGAGCTGGGCCAGGAACCCGGTGCCCAGCCCGTCCAGCGCCTGCAACCCCATCATCACCGCGACGCCGGCGACGCCGATCGCCACGCCCAACAGGCGGCGCGCGCTCAAGCGGTCGTCGGCGGTGGCGAAATGCGCCAGCACCATCGCGAAGACCGGGGTCGAGGCGTTGAGGATCGCGGCCAGCGCGCTGGGGATATGGGTCTGCGCCCAGAAGATCAGGCCGAAAGGGATCGCGTTGTTGACCAGCCCCAGCACCAGGAACTGGCCCCAGCTCTGGACATCTCGCGGATAGGCCGATCCGCCGGCCAGAACGACCGCGTGCAGCATCGCCGCGGCGAGCCCGACCCGCGCGACCGCCACCCACACGAAGGGCAGTTCGCGCAGCGCGATCGCCACCAGGAAGAAGGTGCAGCCCCAGATCGCCGACAGCGCCAGCAGCAGCGACCATTCGCCGGCGTTCATCGGCTTGGCTTGGGAGGAGGTCATGCGGGTGTCGTAGGCTGGTCCTCTACGCATGCCCACCCGGAACTTGCGCGTTCTCTCACCCGCTCGCGTTGATCGCCGCGTTGAAGCGCTGCACCGCCGCCGCCGGCCCGTCGGGCGCCTCCCAGACCGACGACACGACGGCCAGGAAATCGGCGCCGGCCTTGACCAGCGGCGCGCAGTTCTCGGGCGTGATGCCGCCGATGGCGACGCAGGGCACGATCATCGCCGTGCTCCAGTCCTCCAGCAGCTCGACCGTGGCGTGGAAGCGCGCCTCCTTGGTCGATGTGGGGAAGAACGCGCCGAAGGCGACATAGTCGGCGCCGGCCTCGGCCGCCGTCATCGCCAGGTGGATCGAATCGTGGCAGGTGACGCCGACGATGGCATCGGGGCCGACGATCGCGCGGGCCTCGGCATAGGACGTGTCCTGCTGGCCGACATGCACCCCGTCGCAGCCCGTCGCGGCGGCGAGGTCGGGCCGGTCGTTCATCAGGAACGCCACGCCGCGCTTCTGGGCCACCGGACGCAGCGCCTCGATCGCGCGCTTGAGCGCGTCGTCGTCCGCGTCCTTGAGCCGGAGCTGCACGCAGGCCACGTCGCCCGCGTCGAGCGCGCGCGCCAGCGCGTCGGCGAACTTGGCGGGCTCGAGCCTGGGCGGCGTGATCAGGTAGAGCCGGCAGCGGTCCTGTTTGTCGCTCATTTGAATTTGGCCCTGCTGAATTTGGCCCTGCGTTTCTCATCCTTCGAGACGGCGCTTTGCGCCTCCTCAGGATGACGCGTTTCATAGGAACGCAAACCCAACACGTCATCCTTCGAGACGGGCCTTCGGCCCTCCTCAGGATGAGGAGGTATATCTTGCGCCTCATCCTGAGGAGCCCGCGCAGCGGGCGTCTCGAAGGACGAGGCGCTCGTCAGGAACGCGCTAACCGCCGCCCGCGCATCCCCGCTGCCGGCCAGATCGAGCACGTCAAACCGCGTATCGTCCAGCCGCGCGTCCATCGCCCGCGCGATGGCGGCGACGCGCCGTCTGGCGCGCGCGTTGCCGGACAGGCGCAGCACCTTCGCGCCCAAGCGCAGGGCCCCCAGCGCCCGGCCGGGCCGGTCGGCGCAGTCGAGGATCGCCGTCACCGCGACCGTGGGATGATCCGCGCGTGCCAGCCGCACCACCTCGAGGAACCAGCCGGGCCCGGCATAGCCCGCGGCGCCGGGACCGCTCATCAGAACGAGCGACACACCCAGCACGGCAGCAGCGCCGACCGCCGCGCGCGCCTGGTCGAGCGAATGGACGACGACGGCTTTCGGCCTTGCGGCGGTCAGCCGAGACGGCCGAGGGCGACCGCCGTGTCGTTCATGCGGTTGGAGAAGCCCCATTCGTTGTCGTACCAGGACATGACGCGCACCAGCTTGCCCTCGATCACCTGGGTCTGGGTGATGTCGATGGTCGAGCTGGCCGGGTTGTGGTTGAAGTCCATCGACACGGTCGGCTCGTCGGTGATCGCCAATACGCCCTTCAGCGCGCCCTTCGATGCCTCCACAAGCGCCTTGTTCACTTCCTCGACGCTGGTGTCGCGCTTCGGCACGAACTTGAAGTCGATCACCGACACGTTGGGCGTCGGCACGCGGATCGATGTGCCGTCGAGCTTGCCCTTGAGGTCGGGCAGCACCAGGCCCACGGCCTTGGCCGCGCCCGTCGAGGTGGGGATCATCGACAGGCCCGCGGCGCGCGCCCGGCGCAAATCCTTGTGCAGCGTGTCCACCGTCGGCTGGTCGCCGGTATAGGCGTGGATCGTCGTCATGTAGCCGCGCTCGATGCCGATCGCCTTGTGCATCACGAAGGCGACCGGCGCCAGGCAGTTGGTGGTGCACGACGCGTTCGAGACGACGGTGTGCTCCTTCTTCAGCTTGTCGTGGTTGACGCCGTAGACCACGGTCAGGTCCGCGCCGTCCGCCGGCGCCGAGACCAGCACGCGCTTGGCGCCGGCGGCGAGGTGCGCCGCGGCCTTGCTGCGCTCGGTGAAGATGCCGGTGCATTCCAGCGCCACGTCGACGCCCAGCTCCTTCCACGGCAGCTTCGACGGGTCGCGCTCGGACGTCACCTTGATCGCGCCCTGGCCGACGTCCATCGAGTCCGCGCCGACCTTGATCTCGTGCGGGAAGCGGCCGTGCACCGAATCGTACTTCAGCAGGTGCGCGTTGGTGGCGACCGGGCCCAGGTCGTTGATGCCCACGACCTGGATGTCGTTGCGGCGGGCTTCGGTGGCCGCGCGCATGACCAGCCGGCCGATGCGGCCGAACCCGTTGATGGCGACGCGAATGGTCATGGTCTCGTTTCCTCCGTGGATCCGTCGTGCAGAACAGGGCGTCTCAGAGCAGGGGCTCGATCATCTTGCGCACGTCCTTGGAATGCGCGACCGGCACGATCTCGAAATCGACCGCGTCGCCCATCTGGACGACCCAGCCCTGCAGGATGGTGATGTCGTCGCATTCCATCAGCTGGAAGCAGCGGGTGAAGCTCGCCTCGATCCAGCTGTCGACGTATTTCAGCCCGTCGGGCAACTTGCGGCCCTGGTCGCGGATGCGGCGGTAGAGCGGCTTGATCTCGCTGCGCTTGAACGTCTCCACCAGCATGAACAGCATGGGTGCCCGTCCTTCGCGCTAGAGCTGCCGCTTTGCCGCCGCCGCGACGGCCTCGGCCGTGATGCCGAAATGCGGGTAGAGCTGCTCGGCCGGCGCCGAGGCGCCGAAGCCCGCCATGCCGACGAAGCCGCCGTCGGCGCCGATATACTTGTCCCAGCCCTGGCGCACCGCCGCCTCGACCGCGACGCGCCCGCGCGCCGGTCCCAGGACCTGCGCGCGATAGGCCGCGTCCTGGCGGTCGAACAACTCGAACGAGGGCATCGACACGACCGCCGTGGGCACGCCGCCTTTCTGGAGCAGCTCGCGCGCGGCGAGCGCCACCTGCACTTCCGAGCCGGTGGCGAGAATGGTCGCGCCGCGTTTGCCGTTCGCCTCGGCCAGCACGTAACCGCCGCGCGCCGAGCGGTTCTCGCTCGCGGCCTCGGTGCGGAGCTGCGGCACGTTCTGGCGGGTGAGCGCCAGGACCGAGGGGCGCTTGGCGTCGAGCAGCGCCAGTTCCCAGCATTCCGCCGTCTCCACCGCGTCGGCCGGGCGGAACACGTTGAGGCCGGGGATCGCGCGCAGGCTCGCAAGCTGCTCGACCGGCTGGTGCGTCGGCCCATCCTCGCCCAGCCCGATCGAATCGTGGGTCATCACGAACACGGCGCGCAGCCCCATGATCGCGGCCAGCCGGATCGACGGGCGGCAGTAGTCGGCGAAGACCAGGAACGTGCCGCCATAGGGCACGACCCCGCCATGCAGCGCCATGCCGTTCATCGCCGCGGCCATGCCGTGCTCGCGCACGCCGTAGTGGATGTAGGTGCCGGCGTAGTCCTTGGCGGTCAGCAGCGGCTGCGCCTTGGCCTTGGTGTTGTTCGATCCGGTCAGGTCGGCCGAGCCGCCGACGATCGCCGGGACGGCCGGGCACAGCACCTCGAGCGCCATGCCCGAGGCCTGGCGGGTTGCGGTCTTGACCGGCTTGGCGATCAGCGCGTCGATGTGCGCCTTCAGCTTCTGGCGCCAGTCCGCCGGCAAGTTGCCCGCGACCCGCGCCTCGAAGGCGGCGCGGTCCGAATGGGATTGCAGCCGCGCGTCCCAGGCCTTGCGCGCCGATGCGCCGCGCGCGCCGGCAGTGCGCCAGGCCGCGAGCACGCTTTCCGGCACGGTGAAGGGCGCGTGCGGCCACCGGAGCTTCTCGCGCGCGCCCCTGATCTCGGCCTCGCCCAGCGGCGCCCCGTGCGAGCCGGCGGTGCCGGCCTTGGTCGGCGCGCCTTTGCCGATGGTGGTGCGGCAGGCGATCATCACCGGCCGGTCGCTCGCCTGCGCCTTGGCCAGCGCATCGGCGATCGCGGCGGGGTCGTGCCCGTCGACGGCGAAGGTGGTCCAGCCCGCGGCCTGGAAGCGCTTGGGCTGGTCGTCGGACACCGACAGGTCGGTCGGCCCGTCGATCGAGATGCGGTTGTCGTCCCACAGCACGACCAGCCGGTTGAGCTTCAGGTGCCCGGCCAGCGAGATCGCCTCGTGGCTGATGCCTTCCATCAGGCAGCCGTCGCCGGCGATGACGTAGGTGCGGTGGTCGACCAGCTCGGCGCCGAATTTCGCCGCCAGATGGCGCTCGGCGATCGCCATGCCCACCGCGTTGGCCAGGCCCTGGCCCAAGGGGCCGGTCGTGGTCTCGATGCCCGGCGGGTGCCCGCGCTCGGGATGGCCGGCGGTGGGCGAGCCCAGCTGGCGGAAGCGCCGCAGCTCGTCCATCGTGGGATGCGCGTAGCCCGTCAGATGCAGCAGCGCGTAGAGCAGCATGGACCCGTGACCCGCCGACAGCACGAAGCGGTCGCGGTCGGGCCATTCGGGCCGCGCGGGGTCGAATTTCAGGAACTTGGTGAACAGCACCGTCGCCACGTCGGCCATGCCCATCGGCATGCCGGGATGGCCGGATTTCGCCTGCTCCACCGCGTCCATCGCCAACACCCGGATGGCGTTGGCCATGTCGTCATGGGAGGCGGCTTCTGCGGCAGATGGACGCGTGGTGGCGGCGGTCATCGCGGGACGGGATTCCGGCGCAAAGCGGTTCGAGGGAACGCCACGAAGCAGAGGCCAGGGACGCGCGCCCCTTGGGCCTTGGCGGGCGGAACATGACCGCCGCGACCCGCGCCGTCAACCCTCTTGGACCCGCGCGTGGCGCGACCCTGATCGGTCACGCGGCAAGCGGCCCTCGTTGTTGACGCCGTGCGGGGGCGGCGCTTATGTTTGTTAACATCAATCACGCGCCCGGAGCGGGGATTCGAAGGCGCGAAGCTGCAGGGCACGAGATGACGCCACGCCTGGAAGCCGCCACCCAGCGCCTGTACGCCGCGCTGTCGCGCGTCGAGAACGCGCTGGCCAGCCGCCTGCCGGGCGATGCCGACCGCGTGCGCGAGCTGACCGAGGAGCTGGTCGCAAGTCGCGCGCAGAACCAGGAGCTCGCCGCCACCAACAGCACCGTCGCCGCGCGCCTCGACAGCGCGATCGACCGGCTGCGCGCCGTGCTGCGCGGCTGACGGCAGCCCCATGGCGCAGGTCGCAGTCACCATCAACAACCGCAGCTATCGCATCGCCTGCGATGACGGGCAGGAAGAGCACCTGCAGCGCCTGGCCCAGTTCGTCGACAAGAAGGTGACCGAGCTGGTCGCCTCGGTCGGGCAGATCGGCGACACGCGCCTGCTGGTGATGGCGAGCCTTCTGGTCGCCGACGAGCTGAGCGACGCCTATTCGGAGAACGAGCGGCTGAAGGAAGGCGGCGCCGGCGGCATGAGCGCTGTCGAGGAAGACGCGCTCGCCGCCGCGATGGAAGGCTACGCGCGCAAGCTCGAATATATTGCCGAGCACCTCGAACGCGCCTAGAGTCTCCCTGGGAACGGGCTGTGCGGTGCGCCAGGCGACAATTCCCTGGGGCCAATATTCTTCTATAGGGAGCTGTCCCTGTCGGGGCTGCGGCCTCGGTACACGGCGCCCACCTGCTTAGGCAGGCCACAGAGGATAGACACGCCAGCGGCCATCACGGCTCGTCCCACGTTTTTCGGAAACCCAACGGGCATGATCGAGGACGCGAAGAAAGCGCTGCGGCGCGAAGCCGCCGAGCGGCGCTTGGGCGTTGCGCGCGCGGCGGGGCCGGGCGCCGGCGCGGCGCTGGCCGAGCGCTTCCTGGCGGCGGTCCCGCTGCCCCCGCCGGGCGCCGCCGTGTCCGGCTTCTGGTCGATGGGCGCGGAGATCGACGTCCGGCCGCTGCTGATGCGGCTGGACGGTTTCGGCTATCGCTGCTGCCTGCCGGTCACGGTCAAGCGCGGCCTGCCGCTGGTGTTCCGCCGCTGGACGCTGGCGACGGCGCTGATCGACGGCGGGTTCGGCACCTCGATCCCGCCGCAGGAAGCCGAGGCGATCGTGCCCGATCTCCTGATCGTGCCGCTGCTCGCCTTCGACCGCCAGGGTTGGCGCCTCGGCTACGGCGGCGGGTTTTACGACCGCACGCTGGCCGAGCTGCGCCGGCACGGCACGCCGCTGGCGGTCGGCGTCGGCTATGCGGGGCAAGAGGTCGCCGCGGTGCCCCACGCCGACTACGATCAGCGCCTGGACTGGATGGTCACGGAACGCGCGGCGTTCCAAATCGGGGACGCCTGATGCGACTGCTGTTTTGCGGCGACGTGGTGGGACGGTCGGGGCGCGAGGCGCTGGCGCAGCACCTGCCGGGGCTGCGGCGCGACCTCGAGCTCGACTTCGTCGTCGCCAACGGCGAGAACGCCGCCGGCGGCTTCGGCATCGCGCCCGAGCAGGCGAAGGAGCTCTACGCCGCCGGCGTCGACGTCATCACCACCGGCAACCATGTCTGGGACCAGCGCCAGGCGATCGGCGCGATCATGGCCGACCCGCGGCTGCTGCGGCCGCTCAACTTCCCGCCCGGCACGCCCGGCCGCGGCGGCGCCGTCTACCCCGCGCGCGGCGGCCGGAAGGTGCTGGTGCTGAACGTCATGGGCCGGCTGTTCATGGATGCGATCGACGATCCGTTCCAGGGGCTGGAGCGCGAATTGAAGGCGCATCGCCTGGGCGGCACGGTCGACGCGATCCTGGTGGACATCCATGCCGAGGCGACCAGCGAGAAGATGTCGGTCGGGCATTTCTGCGACGGGCGCGTCTCGATGGTGGTCGGCAGCCACGCCCATGTGCCGACCGCCGACGCGCAGGTGCTGCCGGGCGGCACCGCCTACCAGACCGATGCCGGGATGTGCGGCGACTACGATTCGGTGATCGGCATGCAGAAGGGCCCGGCGGTGCAGCGCTTCATCCGCAAGATGCCGGGCGAGAAGCTGACGCCGGCCGAAGGCCCGGGCACGCTGTGCGCCGCTTTCGTCGAGACCGACGACAAGACCGGTCTGGCCCGGCGCATCGCGCCGCTGCGAATCGGGGGAAGGCTGATCCCGGCGATGCCGTAGGAATATTGATAATTAATACGTATAGAGATACATATAATGCCCGTGTTCGTGTGGGACGAGCGCAAGAGGCGGAGCAACATCGCCAAGCACACGATCGATTTTCGGTTGGCGATCATGATTTGGAGCGGCCCTTTGATCGTTCTGCCGGCAAGGGTCGTCGAGGGCGAAGTGCGGCATATCGCCTGCGGCAGGCTCGGGTCGGATGTGATCTCGGTGGTTTTCACGGAGCGCGCCGGAATGATTCGAATCATCAGCGCGCGGAAGGCAAGGCACCATGAGCGGAAGGCGTTTGAGGATCACGCGCGTCACTCTTGAGCAAGCGCGGAAGCTGCCGGACATGACGGATTGGGATCGCTTTCGGCGGCTCACCGATGCCGATATCACGAAGGCGATCTCCGAGGATCCGGACACGTTCGAGTTGACGCCGGAGATGTGGAAGCACGCCAAGCTGGTGCTGCCCGAAAAGAAGGCCACGATCACCATGACGATCGACCGCGACGTGCTGGCCTTCTTCAAGAAGGGCGGGCGGGGCTACCAGACGCGGATCAATGCCGTGCTGCGGTCGTTCATGGATGCACAGGACCGCGCGCGGAAGCCGGGGAAACGCAAGAAGGCGGCCTAAGCCGCCGGGGCGTGCCTGGCGACCGAGGCTTCCAGGCCCGCCATGATGGCGCGGCCCACGGTGCCGCCGTCGCCGGCGATCGAGTGGCGCACCACCGCGCGCAGCGCCTCCAGGTGGCCGGCGATGACGTCCAGCGCGGGCTCGTCCAGCGGCGCGTCGCGCACGAAATCGCCGAGCGACGCGGCGATGGCGCCGACCAGCTTGCCGTTGGCGTCCCCGCTCAGGCCCGCGAGCTCGCCGCACAGCGCCGCGATGCGCTCGCGCGCGCCGGGGGCATTGCCCATGCCGTGCCGGGCTGCGGCCCGCGCTTCGCTCGCCGCGACCGACAGCGCCACCGTGCTCAAGGTCGCCTGCGACCAGAATCCGTCCGCTGCGTCCCGCATTTGCATTGCCGCTACCATGACCGCCCCCTTAGCGTTCGTGGCGGAGCCTTGGCTCCCGGCGGCGAGCATCGGCGTTGCGCGTTAATAAACGGCAAATGCCAGCGATCGGGGTCTTGTGGATAACTCCCGGCCAGGCCCAATTCCTGCCACAAAGCTCTGTTACCCGGCCTGAACGTGCGGCTATTGTCACCGCTACAACATCTGGTATAAGCCGTTGATTTGAACCGCAGGAGCTGGGGTCGCCGCGGCCATGGCCGGTCATTCTCAATTCAAGAACATCATGCACCGCAAGGGGCGGCAGGACGCGCAGCGTTCGCGCCTGTTCGCCAAGATCGGCCGCGAGTTGACGGTGGCGTCGAAGATGGGCGTGCCGGACCCCGCCTTCAATCCGCGCCTGCGCGCCGCGATCACCGCCGCGCGCGCCGTCAACATGCCGCGCGACACGATCGAGCGCGCGGTCAAGAAGGGCCAGGGCGGCGGCGACGACGCCAACTACGAGGAAGTGCGCTACGAAGGATTCGGCCCGGGCGGCGTCGCCATCATCGTCGAGGCCTTGACCGACAACCGCAACCGCACGGCCGGCGATGTGCGCACCGCCTTCGGGCGTCATGGCGGGCACATGGGCGAAACCAACTCGGTCAGCTACCAGTTCGGCCGGGTCGGCGAGGTGTTCTATCCGGCCAAGGTCGCGACCGGCGACCAGATGTTCGAGGCGGCGCTGGAAGCCGGCGCCGACGACGTGACCTCGGACGAGGAAGGTCACACCGTCTACTGCGCGCCGGAAACCTTGGGCGCGGTCCGCGAGGCGCTGGAGAAGAAGTTCGGTTCGCCCGAGCGCGCCAAACTGACCTGGAAGCCCCAATCCACGATTCCGCTGGACGAGGAATCGGCACGAACCTTGCTGAAGCTTCTCGATGTGCTGGAGGACAACGACGACGTGCAATCGATCGTGGCGAACTACGAGATCGCCGACGAGTTGATGGCACGACTGATGGGGTAGCGGGCGGGATGCGCCTCATCGGCCTCGATCCCGGCCTGCGCCACACCGGGTGGGGCGTCATCGATGTCGAGGGCAACCGGCTGCGCTTCGTCGCCGCCGGGGCGGTGTCCACGGACGCCAAGCTGGGCCTGGCGCTGCGCCTCGTGGCGCTGCACGACGGGCTTCGCGCGGTGATCGACCGCCACGCGCCGGAAGAGGCGGCCGTGGAGGAGACCTTCGTCAACAAGAACCCGGAATCGACGCTGAAGCTGGGGCTGGCGCGCGGCGTGGTGCTGCTGGTGCCGGCCCAGGCCGGGCTGAAGGTGGCCGAGTACGGCGCCAACCACATCAAGAAATCGATCGTCGGCGCCGGCCATGCCGAGAAGGACCAGGTGGCGATGATGGTGGGACGCCTGCTGCCCGGGTCGGGCGTGCACGGCAAGGACGCCGCCGACGCGCTGGCCGTCGCGATCTGCCACGCGCATCACCGCGGCACGCAGGACCGCATCGCCCAGGGCCGCGTGCTGGCCGGGAGCGCCCTGTGATCGCGCAGCTCAAGGGCACGGTGGCGGAGATCGGCGCGGACTTCGCCGTGATCGACTGCGCCGGGGTCGGCTACCTGGCGCAGTGCTCGGGGCGCACGCTCGGCGCGCTGCCGCCGGTCGGCCGGCCGGCCACGCTGCATGTCGAGACGCTGCTGCGCGAGGACAGCTTGCGCCTGCTGGGGTTCGCCGACCGCGCGGAGCGCGACGTCTATCGCCTGCTGGTGACGGTGCAGGGCGTGGGGCCGCGCATCGCGCTGGCGATCCTGTCGACCTTGAGCGCCGACGAGGTGCTGGCGGCGATCGCGGCGGCCGACAAGGCGACGATCGCGCGCGCCGACGGCGTCGGGCCCAAGCTCGCGCAGCGCATCGCGCTCGAGCTCAAGGACAAGGCCGGCGCGCTGTTCATCGGCCGCATGGGCCAGGCGGCGGCGCCGGGCGTGCAGCCCGTGCCTGCCGCCGACGGCATCTCCGGCGCCGCCGCCGACGCCATCTCGGCGCTGGTCAACCTCGGCTATCGCCAGACCGAGGCCTTCACCGCGATCGCGCAGGTCGCGCAGACGCTGGGCGCGCGGGCCACGGTCGATGCGCTGATCCGCGCCGGCCTGAAGGAGCTGGCGCGATGAAAGGCGCGGAGAAGGCCACGCCCGAGCGTCCGATCGCGTCCGAACAGGCGCCCGGCGACGCCGTCGAGGCGAGCCTCCGGCCGCAGCGCCTGGAGGATTTCGTCGGCCAGGAGGCGGTGCGCGCCAACCTGAAGGTGTTCATCGAGGCGGCGCGCGCGCGCGGCGAGGCGCTCGACCACGTGCTTTTCCATGGGCCGCCGGGCCTGGGCAAGACCACCCTGGCGCAGATCGTCGCGCGCGAGCTGGGCGTGGGGTTCCGCGCCACCTCGGGCCCGGTGATCCAGCGCGCCGGCGACCTGGCGGCGCTGCTGACCAACCTGCAGCCGCGCGACGTGCTGTTCATCGACGAGATCCACCGCCTCAATCCCGCCGTCGAGGAGATCCTCTACCCGGCGATGGAGGATTTCCAGCTCGACCTGATCATCGGCGAGGGGCCGGCGGCGCGCTCCGTGCGCATCGACCTGGCGACGTTCACGCTGGTGGGCGCCACGACGCGCTCGGGCCTCATCACCACGCCGCTGCGCGAGCGCTTCGGCATCCCGCTGCGCCTGGATTTCTACACCGCCGCCGAGCTCGAGCTGATCGTCAAGCGCGGCGCCGGGCTGCTCGGCGTCGAGTTCGGTCCGGACGGCGCGGCCGAGGTGGCGCGCCGCTCGCGGGGCACGCCCCGGGTCGCCGGGCGGCTCTTGCGCCGCGTGCGCGACTTCGCCGCGGTCGCGGGCATGACCCGCATCGACGCGGCGGCGGCCGACGCGGCGCTCAACCGGCTGGGCGTCGACGCGCTCGGCCTCGACCTGATGGACCGGCGCTATCTCGGCGTGATCGCCGAGAACTACGGCGGCGGGCCGGTCGGGGTGGAGACGCTGGCCGCCGCGCTCAGCGAGCAGCGCGACACGATCGAGGAGGTGATCGAGCCCTTCCTCATCCAGCAGGGGCTGCTGCAGCGCACCCCGCGCGGGCGCATGCTGGCGGACGGCGGCTGGCGCCATCTCGGCAAGCCGGTGCCGGCGCGCGATCCGACCCAGCTCGAGCTGCTGGCGGCCGCCGGGGACGCCGATGCGTGAGGGAACCACCCCCGCCGCCCACGTGTTTCCCGTCAGGGTGTACTACGAGGACACCGATGCCGGCGGCGTGGTCTACCACGCCAACTACCTGCGCTTCGCCGAGCGGGCGCGCACCGAGATGCTGCGCGAGGCGGGCATCGTGCACAGCGCGCTGATGGCCCGCGACGGCCTTGGCTTCATCGTCCGCCGCTGCGCCGTCGACTTCCTCAAGCCCGCACGGCTGGACGACGCGCTCGAGGTCCATACCCGCGTGCTCGGCGCCACCGGCGCCCGGCTCGAGGCCGAGCAGACGATCCGGCGCGGGGCCGAGGACATGGCGCGGCTGGTGCTGGAAATCGCCTGCGTCGACCGCGAGGGACGCCCGCAACGCCTGCCAAATCGGCTCCTGACGGCCTTTCCCGCCGCCATATCGCCATCTTCCTGACCTAGAAAACACGCACGAACGAACGGGATACACCATGGACCAGACCACCATCGCCGCGGTCGCGCTGCCCGGATCGGTCAACGCGCACAACCTGTCGGTCATCGCCCTGTTCCTGCAAGCGGACTGGGTGGTGAAGACCGTCGTCATTCTCCTGTTCCTGGCCTCGGTGTGGTGCGCCTGCATCGTGGTCGGCAAGTGGATCTACATCCGCCGCAAGTTCCTGGCCGCCGACCGCTTCGAGGACACGTTCTGGTCCGGCGTGTCGTTGAGCGAGCTCTACGAGCGGGTCGGCAAGCGGCCGACCGATCCGATGACCGCGATCTTCGCCGCGGCGATGCGCGAATGGCGCCGCTCGGTCGACCGCGGCGCCGGCGCGGGGACCGACCGCGGCCTGCACACCCGCATCGACCGCGTCATGCAGGTCACGCTCGCGCGCGAGATCCAGCGCATGGAAAAGAACATGACGTTCCTCGCCTCGGTCGGGTCGACGGCGCCCTTCATCGGCCTGTTCGGCACGGTCTGGGGCATCATGAACAGCTTCCAGTCGATCGCGGTCTCGAAGAACACTTCGCTTGCCGTGGTGGCGCCGGGCATCGCCGAGGCGCTGTTCGCCACCGCCCTCGGCCTGGTCGCCGCCATCCCGGCGGTGATCGCCTACAACAAGCTGTCGACCGAGCTGGGGCGCTACGGCAACCGGCTGGACGCGTTCGCCGGCGAGTTCAGCGCCATCCTGTCGCGCCAGATCGAGGAGCGGAGCTAGACCCGTGGCGATGCAGCTCCAGGGCCCGCGGCGGCGCGGCCGGCGCGGCTACCGGATGATGACGGAGATCAACGTCACGCCGTTCATCGACGTCATGCTGGTGCTGCTGATCGTCTTCATGGTGACGGCGCCCTTGATCATCGCCGGCACGCCGATCGACCTGCCCGCCAGTTCCACCGCCGCCGCCATGCCCGACGACCGCACGATCATCGTGCGCGTCGCCGCCAACGGCGACATCCAGCTTGGCCGCCAGAACCTGCCGGTGAAGGCCGAGCTGCTGGTGAGCGAGGTGATGCGCCTGACCGGCGGCGACCGCGACAAGCCGGTGGTGGTGATCGGCGAGCGCCAGGCGAGCTACGGCCAGGTCGCCGCCGTGTTGGGCCCTTTGTCGGCCGCGGGCTTCACCGGCCTGGCCCTGGGCAAGATCGAGCCGGCCTCGCCCGCGCCCGCGCCGGCGGCGCGGAAGAAGGGCTAGGCCGCGATGGCCGGCATGATGATGACCGGCGGGCGCGCGCGCTCGGGGCGCGCCGTGCCGCGCATCAGCGACATCAACGTCACGCCCTTCGTCGACGTGATGCTGGTGCTGCTGGTCGTGTTCATGATTGCCGCGCCGCTGATCTCGTCCACGGTGCCGGTCAAATTGCCCAACGTCGAGGCCAAGTCGATCACCGACCAGCAGGAACGCCTGGCGATCACGATCGACCGCGAGGGCAAGCTGTTCATCCAGGACACCGCGCTCGAGCCCGACGCGCTGGTGCCGCGCCTGCAGGCGATCGCGGAAGCGAAGAAGGACACGCGCATCTCGCTGCGCGCGGATTCCGAACAGCGCTACGGCGCGGTGATCGACCTGATGGAGCAGCTTCGCGCGGCCGGCTTCGCCAAGGTCGACCTGATCTTCGACCCGATGGACGTGGCGTTCTCGGCCAATCGGGCCAAGGCGCAGGCCCAATCGGCGCCGCAGCAGCCCGCGCCCAGGGCGGCGCCGTGAGCGACCGGCGCCTCATCACCCCGCCGCGCGGCGAGGAGGACACCGGCTCCGACCGCGCGGAGATGCGCATCGGCTTCGGCGTGTCGGTGGTGCTGCATTCGACCATCCTGGGGCTCTTGATCTTCGGCATTCCGATCGCGGTCGATCCGCGCACGACGATCGAGCAGATCGTGCCTGTCGATTTCGTCACCATCGCCGAGAAGCCGGCCGCGCCGATCGTCGAGCCGCCCAAGCCGCCGCCGCCCAAGCCGCCCGAGCCGCCCAAGGAGGTCAAGCAGGAGCCGCCGGCGCCGATCCCCGCGCCGCCACCCCCGCCGCCGCCCCCGCCGCCGGTGGAGGCCAAGCTGCCCGACCCGCCCAAGGTCGAGCCGCCCAAGCCCGATCCGCCGAAGCCGCCCGAGCCGCCCAAGATCGTCGAGGCGCCGAAGCCCGAGCCGCCGCCGCCCCCGCCGCCGCCCAAGCCGCCCGAGCCCAAGAAGGTCGAGGCGCCCAAGCCGCAGCCCAAGCCGCCGGAGCCGAAAAAGGAACCGCCGAAGCAGGACGACTTTATGTCCGTGCTGAAGACGGTCGAGAAGCTGAAGCCGACGACGCAGCCGCAGCTGACGCCGCCGCAACCGCGCGTGACGCAGCCGCCGCCCCCGCCCCCGCAGACCGCGCTCAACTATGCGCAGCAGATCACGGGGACCGAGATGGACGGGGTGCGCGAGCAGTTCAAGCCGTGCTGGAACCCGAATTTCGGCGGCCGCAACGCGCAGGACCTGGTGGTGGAGATCGAGATCTACGCCAATCCGGACGGCACGATCCTGAAGGCGCAGCCGCGCCAGAACCTGCGCATGGCGTCGGACCCGTTCTACGCCAGCGCGCGCGACGCCGCCATGCGCGCCGTGCTCAATCCGAGATGCGCCGGTATCGCCGGGGTGCCGTTGAAGCTGCCGCGGGAGAAATACGAGCAATGGAAATCCTTTGTGCTGGTGTTCGATCCGAAAGCGATGCTGGGGATGTGATGATCACGACGCCGATCTTTTTCGAGTCCCCCCTCCCCTTGCGGGAGGGGGGCACGGGGAGGGGACAGCGCGCAGCGCTGCGCGCGAATGAGGCGACGAAGGACGAGGAACAGGTGATCTTGGACAGAACCGCGTACGCCGTCGACATGATGCCTGGCGGCCGCAAACCCCTCCCCCTAACCCCCTCCCGCAAGGGGAGGGGGGACGGGATGAACATTGCGAGGCGCGTGGTCGGCGGCCTGTTCGTGGCAGCGCTTCTGCTGGGCGCCTCGCCCGCCCGCGCCGAGCTGCGCATCGACATCACCAAGGGCAATGTCGAGCCGATGCCGATCGCGGTGACGGCGTTCTTCGGCAAGGAGGGCCAGGCCCAGAATGTCGGCCGCGACATGGCCCAGGTCGTCTCGGCCGACCTCGAGCGCTCGGGCCTGTTCAAGCCGATCGACCCGCGCGCCTTCATCCAGACCCCGGACCAACTCCAGACCCAGCCGCGTTTCGCCGACTGGCGCGCGCTCAACGCGCAGGCGCTGGTGACGGGGGCGGCCGAGGTGCAGCCCGACGGCAGGCTCAAGATCGAGTTCCGCCTGTGGGACGCGCTGGCCGAGCAGCAGATGGTGGGGCTGGCGTATTTCACCGTGCCGCAGAACTGGCGGCGCGTCGCGCACATCATCGCCGACCAGGTCTACAAGCGCATCACCGGCGAGGACGGGTATTTCGACACGCGCATCGTCTACGTGTCGGAGAACGGGCCGCAGAACCGGCGCATCAAGCGCCTCGCCATCATGGACCAGGACGGCGCCAACCACCGCTTTCTGACCGACGGCTCGGCCCTGGTGCTGACCCCGCGCTTCTCGCCCACGACCCAGGACATCACCTACCTGTCCTATTTCAACGGCCAGCCGCGCGTGTACATCTTCAACATCGACACCGGACAGCAGGAGGTGCTGGGCGACTTCCCCGGCATGACCTTCGCGCCGCGCTTCTCGCCCGACGGCAACAGCGTGATCATGAGCCTGTCCACCGACGGCAATTCCGAGATCTACGCGATGGACCTGCGCACGCGACTGGTGAAGCGGCTGACCAACCATCCGGCGATCGACACCTCGCCCTCGCTGTCGCCCGACGGGCGCCAGATCGTGTTCAACTCCGACCGCGGCGGCACGCAGCAGCTCTACGTGATGGATTCCGACGGGCGCGACGTCAGGCGAATCAGCGGGTTCGGCAGCAGCAAGGGGCGCTACGCCACGCCGGTGTGGTCGCCGCGCGGCGACCTGATCGCCTTCACCAAGATCGACGGCGGCACGTTCTACATCGGCGTCATGCGCCCGGACGGCTCGGGCGAGCGGCTCTTGTCGCAGAGCTTCCTCGACGAAGGCCCGACCTGGGCGCCGAACGGGCGCGTCCTGATGTTCTTCCGCCAGACCCAGGCCGCGCCCGACGGCAAGGGTGCCACCAGCCGGCTGCATTCGATCGATCTGACCGGCTACAACCTGCGCGAGGTGGTGACGCCCGCCGACGGATCGGACCCGGCATGGTCGCCGCTGATCCCATAGACGTCGTTTCCGGACTCGAATTGAGGCGCAATCTAGGCAGGTGCTGGCGAACGAGTCGGGACGGATTCTATTGGCCGAATAAAGGATTGGCTGTTGTAATTTCGCGGATGGCGTGTGTATAACGGCCGCGAAGTGGGCATTCGGGGCGGGTCTGGACTTGGTGCGCTGAAGGAGTTTGAGATGCACGTTCGAATTCTTGGGATTCTCGCCGCGGCCGCCCTGTTGGCAGCTTGCAGTTCCACGCCGGAAGAGGTGGCCGAGCTGAAAGGCGCCGGCGGCGCCCAGCCCGCGCCGGCCGCCCAGGCCGCGCCGCCGACGCAGCAGGCGATGCGCCCGGCGGAAGTGACCGCGGCGGGCGAACTCGCGCAGATCGGCGACCGCGTGTTGTACGAAACCGACCAGGCGACCCTGACGCCGACGGCGCGCGGCACGGTCGAGAAGCAGGCGGCGTGGATGAAGAAGTATCCGCGCGTCACCGTGACGATCGAAGGCCATTGCGACGAACGCGGCACCCGCGAATACAACCTGGCGCTCGGCGAGCGCCGCGCCATCGCCGTGAAGAACTACCTGGTCTCGCTCGGCGTCGAGGCGGCGCGGATCAAGACCATCAGCTACGGCAAGGAGCGTCCGGCCGTGGTCGGCTCGAACGAGCAGGCCTGGTCGCAGAACCGCCGCGGCGTGACGGTGGTCAACTGACCCTCGCCGCCGGCCTTTAGGCGCCGTCCAGCCCGTCGTGCGTTCGCCCGGAGGCGGGAGACCTTCCCCGGCCTTCGGGCGCGCGCCTTATTCTCGCCCGAAAACCGCGTCAGATTCCCCCTTCTTGGGGGACCGCGACCATGACCCGCTTGCTTGGGGGCATGAATCAATGACACCGACCCACCTGATCCGGCGATCGCGCGGGCGCATGCTCCTGGGCGCCGTCGCGTTTTGGGCCGCGGGCCTCGCGGCGATGCCCGCCTCGGCCCAGAACCAGCAGATGATCGACCGCCTGGACCGGCTGGAACGCGAGCTGCAGACGCTCCAGCGCCAGACCTATGGCGGCAGCGGGGGCGCCCGCCCGCCGGCCGCGGGCAACCCCTATGCTCCCGCCCCGATGCCGGGGGCGAGCGCCGGCGGCGGCGATCCGTCGGGCGCCGCGCGGCTCGAGGTCCGCCTGGGCGAGCTCGAGGGCATCCTCGCCACCGTCACCGGGCGGATCGAGGAGCTGACCTTCCAGAACCAGAGCCTGCAGAACCGGCTGGACAAGCTGGTGAGCGACGTCGATTTCCGCCTGCGTACGCTCGAACAGGGCGGCGCCCGCCCGCCCGGCGACACCGCCATGGCGGCACCGCCGCCCATCGCCCCGCCACCCGTGGCCGCGCCACCCGCCGCAATGACGCAGCCGCCGCCGCAGGCGATCCAGCCGCAGCCCGGCGCCGGGTTTGCGTCGCCGCCCCCGGGCGCGGTGCAGATGCCCGGCGGACGCACCAGCATGACGGTGCCCTCGCCGGGCGGCTCGCCGATGCCGCCCCTGGCGCCGACCCCCAGCGCCGGCGTGCCGCCGCCCTCGAGCCAGCCGGGCGTGCTGGGCACGATGTCGGCCAGCGAGCTTGCCGCCGCGCAGCGCGCCCAGGCGGGCGCACCGGTGCCCCCGCCGCCGCCGCAAGCCGCCATGTCGCAGCCCGCCATGTCGCAGCCCGCCGCCGCCCAGACGGCCGCGGTGACGCTGCCGCCCGGCTCGGCGCGCGACCAGTACGAATACGCCTACAGCCTGCTGCGCCAGCGCAACTACGAAGGCGCCGAGATCGCGTTCCGGCAGTTCGTCGACAAGCACAAGACCGACGAGCTGACCGGCAACGCGCTCTATTGGCTGGGCGAGACGCACTACGTGCGCCGGCAGTTCGAGCCGGCGGCGATCGCCTTCCTCGAGGGCTACAAGAACTTCCCCAAGGGCTCGAAGGCGCCGGACAACCTGCTCAAGCTCGGCATGTCGCTGGCCGGCCTCAACCGCCAGAAGGAAGCCTGCACGACGCTTGCCAAGCTCAACTCCGAGTTTCCCGACGCTGCCAGCAACCTGAAGGCGGTCGCCGACAACGAGCGCCGCAAGCTGGCCTGCGCCGCCACCTAGGCGGCGGTGTGCCCGGGCGCGGGGGAGAGGGCGATGACGCCATCGGGGATAGCGACGCTGCGCCGGCGCTGACCGCCGCCGCCTTCGCCGGGCTGATGCAGCCCTTCGCGCCGTTCGAACCCAAGCCCGTCCTGGCAGTCGCCGTGTCGGGCGGCCCCGACAGCCTGTGCCTCTGCCTCCTGGCCCACGACTGGGCGCGCGCGCGCGGCGGGCGGGTCGAGGCGCTGACGGTCGATCACAAGCTGCGGCCCGAATCAACTGCCGAGGCGCGGCAGGTCGGGCGCTGGTTGAAGCGCCGGGGCATCGCGCACCGCATCCTCGCCTGGCGCGACCCCAAGCCCGCGACCGGCATCGCCGCGGCCGCGCGCGCCGCGCGCTATCGCCTGATCGTCGATTGGGCCGCGGCGCGCGGGGTCCTGCACCTGCTGCTGGCGCATCACCGCGACGACCAGGCCGAGACCGTGCTGCTGCGGCTGGGGCGCGGCAGCGGGGTCGACGGGCTGGCCGCCATGGCGCCGCAGGTCGAGCTGGCCGAGCTGCGCGTGCTGCGGCCCTTCCTGGCGGTGCCCAAGCGGCGGCTCGAGGCGACCTTGGCGGCGCTGAAGCAGCCCTGGGTCGAGGACCCGGGCAACCGCGCGGGCTCGAGCGCGCGCAGCCGGGTGCGCCTGGCGGCCGCGGCGCTGGCCCGGGACGGTATCGCGCCGGGGCGCCTGGCCGAAACCGCCGCCCGGCTGGGCCGCGCGCGCGCGGCGCTGGAATCCGCCACGGCGACGCTGCTGGCGCGCGCCGTCCTGGCGCATCCCGCCGGCTTTCTGCGGCTCGACCCGCGGCCGCTCGCCGCGGCGCCGGCCGAATTGCGCCTGCGCGCCCTGGCGCGCTGCCTGATGGCCGTCTCCGGCGAGGTTTATCCACCGCGGCTGGAGCGGCTGGAGCGGCTGGAGCAGGCGATGTTCGGGGGCGCGCCCGCGCGCGGCCACACGCTGCATGGCTGCCGGCTGGTATTCCTACGGGGCGCGTGGCTCGTTTGCCGCGAGCCGGCGGCCGTCGCGGGCCCGGCCAAGCTCGCGCCGGGGCGGCCGGTGCTGTGGGACGGCCGGTTTCACATCCGCGCGAACCGGGGCAGGGGCTTGAGCGTCGCCGCCCTCGGCGCTGCCCGCTGGCCGGACCTGCGCGCCGCCGCCTTGGCCGCCGGGGTCCCGCGCCTGGCCGCGCTGACCCTGCCCGCGATTGCCGATCGCCGCGGGGTTCTCTCGGTCCCGGCGCTCAGCTGGTATCGCGGCCGCGAGGGTGGACTTGGGCCCGCCCGGGCTGATAGGATTGTTAACCATTCAGCCCTATTCATGCCAAGGGCGCCGCTTGCGCCGATGGCCTTTGCCGTTGCGCCGCCGCAGGTGCGCACTATCTAATGTAGGGGACGTACAGAAGCGACGGACCCTCGACGCCAGGCGGCGACGCCGCCGGCCGACGGGAGCACAGGTCAGGACCCGACACGTGAACATTTTCGGCAAGAATCTCGCCCTCTGGATCATCATCGCCCTGCTGCTGGTGGCGCTGTTCAACCTGTTCCAGAGCTCGGGCTCCCGCGGGCCCCAGACCAACCTGCCGTTCTCCGAGTTCCTCACCATGGTCGAGAAGGGCCAGGTGCGCGACGTCCTGATCCAGGGCAACAACGTCACCGGCCACTACGCCAACGGCGGCAACTTCGCGACCTACACGCCGCGCGACCCCAACCTGGTCGAGCGGCTGTCCAAGGCCGGCGTGACGATCACCGCGGCGCCCAGCGAGGAGAACGTGCCCTCGCTGTTCTCGATCCTGGTGTCGTGGTTCCCGATGCTGCTTTTGATCGGCGTGTGGATCTTCTTCATGCGCCAGATGCAGTCCGGCGGCGGCAAGGCGATGGGCTTCGGCAAGTCGCGCGCGCGGCTTCTGACCGAGAAGGTCGGCCGCGTGACGTTCGACGACGTGGCCGGCATCGACGAGGCCAAGCTCGAGCTCGAGGAGATCGTCGACTTCCTGAAGGACCCGCAGAAGTTCCAGCGCCTGGGCGGCAAGATCCCGAAGGGCGTGCTGCTGGTGGGTCCGCCGGGCACCGGCAAGACGCTGCTGGCGCGCGCCATCGCCGGCGAGGCGAACGTGCCGTTCTTCACCATCTCGGGCTCGGACTTCGTCGAGATGTTCGTGGGCGTCGGCGCGTCGCGCGTGCGCGATATGTTCGAGCAGGGCAAGAAGAATGCCCCCTGCATCATCTTCATCGACGAGATCGACGCCGTCGGCCGCCATCGCGGCGCGGGCCTGGGCGGCGGCAACGACGAGCGCGAGCAGACGCTGAACCAGCTGCTGGTGGAGATGGACGGGTTCGAGGCGAACGAGGGCGTGATCCTGATCGCCGCGACCAACCGTCCGGACGTGCTCGACCCCGCGCTGTTGCGCCCCGGCCGCTTCGACCGCCAGGTCGTGGTGCCGAACCCCGACATCGCCGGCCGCGAGAAGATCCTCAAGGTCCACATGCGCAAGGTGCCGCTGGCCGCCGACGTCGACGCGCGGACCATCGCGCGCGGCACGCCCGGCTTCTCCGGCGCCGACCTCGCCAACCTGGTCAACGAGGCCGCCCTGCTCGCCGCGCGCAAGGGCAAGCGCGTCGTGGGCATGAACGAGTTCGAGGCCGCCAAGGACAAGGTCATGATGGGCGCCGAGCGCCGCTCGATGGTCATGTCCGAGAAGGAAAAGGAAGCGACCGCCTACCACGAATCCGGCCACGCCATCGTCGTGATGCACCTGCCCGAGGGCGACCCGCTGCACAAGGTCACGATCATCCCGCGCGGCCGCGCGCTGGGCGTGACCATGTCGCTGCCCGAGCGCGACCGCTTGAGCTACTCGAAGAAATGGTGCGAGGCGAAGATCGCGATGTGCTTCGGCGGGCGCATCGCCGAGCAGCTCGTCTATGGCGAGGAGCAGCTCAACTCCGGCGCCTCGGACGACATCCGCCAGGCGACCAACCTGGCGCGCGCGATGGTCACCGAATGGGGCATGAGCGACAAGCTGGGGCCGCTGCGCTACAGCGAGAACGAGCAGGAAGTGTTCCTCGGCCACTCGATCACCCAGCGCAAGAACGTCTCGGACGCCACCGCCAAGGTGATCGACGAGGAGATCCGGCGCATCGTCGAGGAAGGCGAGCAGACCGCCCGCAAGATCCTCAGCGAGCGCCTGGACGACCTGCACGCCCTGACCAAGGGCCTGCTGGAGTACGAGACGCTGTCCTTCGAGGAGTGCAAGCAGATCCTTGCCGGCCAGTCGATCAACCGCGGCGACGACGGCGGCGACCAGCCCAAGGCCCAGGCGGGCGCCGGGGCCGGCGGGCGGCGCGCCTCGGTGCCCACCAGCGGGCCGGGGCCGAAGCCCGGCGGGCTGGAGCCGGAACCGCAGCCCGGGGCGTGACGAACGCAAGGCCGGACGGAGAAAAAAGGGGCGCCCGCGGGCGCCCCTCGTCGTTTGCGCCGGCCGCGCCCGATCAGGGCATCACGATGCCGCCGTTGACCTCGACCACCTGGCCGGTGACGTAGCTGCTGAGCTTGTCCGAGCACAGGTAGAGGAAAGCGCCGACGCATTCCTCGCTGGTGCCGAGCCGGCCCATCGGCACGGTCGCAACCGCGGTCTTCAGCATGGCCGGCGGCGTGACGCGGTGCTGCAGCGGCGTGTCGATGATCCCGGGCGACACGGCGTTGACGCGCACGCGGTCGCCGACGACCTCCTTCGCCATGGCGCGCGTGAACGTCGACACGAACCCCTTGGTCCCCGCATAGATGGACGAACCGCCGCCGCCGCCGGTGCGCGCCGCGATCGAGGTGACGTTGACGATCGACCCGCCGCCGCCCTGGGCCTTGAACTGGCGCACCGCACCGCGCGTCGCCGCGACGACCGAGCGGATGTTCACGGCGATGTGGCGTTCGATCAGCGCATCGTCGGTCTCGACGATCGTCTTGCGGACGATCTGGTCGCCGGCGTTGTTGATCAGGATGTCCAGCCGGCCGAAGGCCTTGACGGTCTCGGCCACCAGCCGCTCGGGCACCGCCGGGTCGGTGACGTCGCCCTTCAGCACCACGGCCTTGCCGCCCAGCCGCGCGATGTCCGCCGCCACCGCCTCGGCCTCGGCGCGGGCGGTGTTGTAATGCACGGCCACGCGCGCGCCGCATGCGCCCAGGCCGCGGGCGACCGCCGCCCCGATGCCGCGGCTGGCGCCGGTGACCAGGCAGGCCTTGTCCTTCAGATCGTCGATTTGCATGGTTGTCCCTTCATTCCGTCAGGCCCGTCCCAAGAGGAACGGCAGCGCGATCTCGTGAAACCGCGCGGGGTCTTCCAGTTGCGGCGTGTGACCCACGCCTTCGATCACCTCAAGCCGCGCGCCGGGGATGCGCTCGCGCATCGCCGCGCCGTGCTCGGGCGTGCGCGCCTTGTCGTGCCGGCCTTGGACGATCAGCGTCGGCACGGCGATGCGGTCGAGCTGGTCGAACGGGCGCGCGCGGGCATTCGACCGCGCGGCGTCCAGCGCCGCCTGCTTGGACGCCATTGCCGCCAGTTCGCGGAACCGCGCCAGCCGCTCCGCCGCCGGCGGCTTCAGGAAGAAGCCGTTGACGATCGGCTCCACGGCCTTGGCGTCCCACGGCGCGGCCTCCATCGCATCGGCCCTGGCCAGCGCCGCCGGCGGATCGGCCGTGAACCCGCCCGTCGCGACCAGCAGCAGGCGCTCGACGCGCGCGGAATGGCGCAGCGCCAGGTACTGCGCCACCACTCCGCCCATCGAGCCGCCGACCAGCACGATCCGCCCGATCCCCCGCTCGTCCAGGAAGCGCGCCAGCCGGTCGGCATAGCCCTCCATCGTGTAGGGTCCGGGCTCGCCGGCGGAGCGGGCGAAGCCCGGCAAGTCCGGCGCGATGCCGGTAGCGCCGCGCCCGGCCAGGAGGTCGAGCGTCGGTGCCCAGTAGTCCGCGGCCTGGCAATAGCCGTGGATGCACAGGACGACCGGCTGTCCCGTGCCTCGTTCGATCAGGTGCATCGCGGCCTCAGCTCGACTTCTTCAGTTCCTGCGCCTTCTTCGCCGACGCCGCCAGCGCGTCGCGCGGCTTGACCTGCTTCAGGAGCGTGTTCTGGATCTGCTGCTGCATGAACCGGTCCCACTCCGCGTACCAGGTCGCCTTGATGTTGTCGCGCGACCGGGCGGTCGAGTACTGCTGGCGCAGCACCTCGGGGTCGTAGCCCGCCTTGTTCTGCGCCGCGATGATGTCGGGATCCTTTTCCATCGACTGGAAGGCGAACCCGACGCCGTATTTCAGGTACCAGTCCTTGGCGGTGAAGTAGGCGCCGGTCGAATCCTTGCCGCCCATGTAGTAGATCAGACGCCACGCGGCGTCCTTGACCTTGGTCTTCGAGCTGATGCCGTAGAGGCGCGTCCAGCCCATCGGACCCTTGCCCACGTCGGCGAGGCCGGGGAAGCGCATCATCTTGATGTCGCCGGCGCGCTTGCTGAGCTGCGGATTGTTCGCGCGCGGCAGCACGTTGCCGACGTTCGACGTGAACACGCCCTGGCCGGCGATGAAGGCGTCGCGCGCCTGGGTCTCGT
>JADLEG010000055.1 GCA_020846275.1 Alphaproteobacteria bacterium | reverse complement strand
GGTCGAGGCCGGCGAGCCGATGGACAGCGCCGTGCGCGGCCTGCGCCCGCCGCTGTTCTTCAAGCGCGAGCGCGCCTTCCGCGCCCAGCTCCAGGTCTGGCGCGGCAAGCGCCTGGCCGACGCGCTGGACCGCGTGACCGAAGCGGAGCTTCGCTGCAAGGAGACCGGCCAGCCCGACCAGCTCTTAAGCGAGCGCGTGTTCCTGGAGCTGGCGGCAGTCGCGCGCGCGGCGGCTATCAGCGTTTGACTATTCGTCATCCTTTTCCGCGAACCAAATCTCCGGCCGACGCAACCGCTTCTCCTGGGCAAACGCTCGAATGTCCGCAAGCCGCTCGCGGTGTTCGTCTGGGATTCGAGCTTTGTCGGCTTGATTGATGAACTCGGATTTAGCGAGGAATTGCTCCAGATGATCGGCAATGCCTGTTATTGCTCCAGCGCTGTGTATCTCGCGCAATGAATTCCTTTCCGCATGGACCCTGCGCCAACGTTCTATCAGTGTTGCATACGCAGGATCCGCAGCTTGAATCGGCTGAGGAAATTGTTCGAGCTCTTTTGCTATAATTTTCAAGCTGGCATCAATGCATTTGCCAATTGCCTCATTTAGAGGACGAGCCATATCGATCAATGTTAGTCGGTAGTACTCGGCTTTTGCGTCCTCGATCTCGCCCGGACTCACTGCTGCCGCACGCATCATGCCCTCGGCACTGTTCACTGCGTCATCGAGCTCACGATTAGATAGGCCGCTATTCCATCGTCCCGTTCGGGCCGCCAAGGTGATGAACAGCTTCCCTAGGCCAGCGTTGTACCCACGAAGGATTTTGATCAAATGCGCGGCCTCTCGCTGCGTGTCGTCCCACATCTCGGCTTTGATGCCAAAACCTTGGAACGTCTTGAACCGTGCCAAAAAGACAATGATCAAGCACATCATCGCTGCGCCGAACGCTGCCGTTGCGGACGCGGTCTTGTCAGTAGAGGCGAGCCATGCTCCCAGAATGAATAGGCCTAAGGCAGTTAGCGCAACCGCCCAGCGCATGAATGTTTCCACCGCTGTCACCTCTCTGGCCAAACCGCCTAGTCAAGAACGAGCGTCCAGCCGACGCTTAATTACTCGCGTTGAAGAAGTCGGAGAAATAGGCTGCTACTCCAACTTTGGAAAACCGATTTCGTGATATTTCGATTCGAGCATCCGGTTTAGTTCACGTACTAGGATATGCTCTGCCGCTTCCTTGACAGTTGTTCCTAGCCGCCTCTTGCCGAAAACCAGGTGCCGCAAATAGTCGTGATGATCTGCTGGGATATGAAGAACAAGCTCCACATCCGCACCGGGTTCTTTCCGCGGACGTCCCGGGCCGCGTTTGGAGGGATCCTCAGCCATTGTCGCCAGTGCGAATTTTCGTAATTAAAAAGGGGTTTATTATTCGCTTTAATTCTTGACGGTGCGAGTCGAATCACGCCACAATTCGTCGGTACAAAAAAAGGACGGCCCCCGACTTAGGGCCGTCTTAGTTGACAAGCGTGGTTGTCTGATAGCTGGCAACCAAGAGGCCGGTAACTCCGGGCCTACCAAGCCTGCACACCTCTTCGGGGACGGCCGTAACCTTGGCAGGGCGGCCGTCTCTATCAAGCAGACCGACCCGAATATGCGGCTCGTGTTTGATCCGGGCAACAAGAATCTGTGGGTACAGCCTAACTGACCCACCAGATATTGTGCACGTGCTGTTCCCTTGATCAGGGATACGATGGTACGGGGTGCGCCCGAATTGGCACCGGCGGGACGCTGCACTGTCGGACAACCGGGCGCTCACCGACCGCGCGCTCGGCCGCCTTGCGGCGGAGGGTGAGGCGCCGGGCCTAGCTCACTTCGGGACCATCTTGAAATAGGGTTCGGCTTCTGTGAGGACGCGCGCGTAGCTGGGGCGCGCCTTCAGGCGGGCGAGGTAGCGCGCCACGTTGTCGTAGGCGCCGGCCAGCGGCACCGCCGTCATGTCGGCGTAGAACAGCGCCGGCGCGGCCGAGCAGTCCGCCATGGTGAAATTGTCGCCCACGGCCCAGGTCTTGCCCGCCAGGTCGCGGTCGAGCATGCCGCAGGCGGTCTTGATCAGGTCCCTTGCCTGGTCGACGCCCAACGGATCCTTGTTGCCGGCCGGGCGCAGGCGGTCCCCGACCACCTTCTGCATCGGCACGTGGACGTGGAGGTCGAAGAACCGGTCCTGCAAGCGCACCGCGCGCACCAGGTCCGGGTCGTCCGGCACCAGCTTCGCGCGGCCGGGGTAGTGCCGGTCCAGGTACTCGATGATGATCGTCGATTCCGGAATCGTCTCGCCGCGCGCGTCGTCGCGCAGCACCGGGAACTTGCCGATCGGCCAAATCTTCTTGAATGCCGCGTTATCCGCCGGGTCCATCAGGTTGACCAGATGCGGCGTGAACGCCGTGTCGTTCTCGTAGAGCGCGATCAGCGCTTTCATGCAGAAGGACGACAGCGGGTGATAGTAGAGCGTCAGCGCCATGGCTCAGACTCCCACGCCCGCGAGCCGCCGGCCAAGCTTTGTCGAGCAGGCCCCCGGCTCGTTTCGCGATCGCAACGGGCATCGTCGGGACCATTCCCTTGCCGGAACGATCCTCACCCGCCCTTCGGCCCCGCCTGGCCGCTGATCCGTCGCAGCACGTCGTCGAGCTGGTCGAGGGTCTGGTAGTGGATCACCACCTCGCCGCCCTGCTTGCGGAAATTGATGATGACCTTGAGGCCCAGCAGGTTCGACAGCTCGCGTTCGATCGCCAGCGTGTCGACGTCCTTGGCCAACTCGGCGTTGCTGCGGGCGATCTCGCGCATCGTCGGGGGCTTGGCGACCCGGACCAGTTTTTCGGTCTGGCGGACATTGAGGCCCTTGCGCACGACGTCCTGGGCGAGCATCTCGGCATGGGTCGCGCCGATCAGCGCGCGGGCGTGGCCGGCGCTCAGGCTGCCGTCCTGCACCATGTCCTTCACGGGCTGCGGCAGCGCCAGCAGCCGCAGCATGTTGGCGATGTGGCTGCGGCTCTTGCCGACGGCGTGGCCCAGGCCTTCCTGGGTGTGCCCGAATTCCTCCATCAGCCGGCGATAGCCCTCGGCCTCCTCGATCGCCGTCAGGTCCTGGCGCTGGATGTTCTCGACCAGCGCGAGCTCGAGCGCGTCGCGGTCCGCGAGCTCGCGGATGACCACCGGCACTTCGTGCAACTGCGCCTGCTGCGCCGCGCGCCAGCGCCGCTCGCCGGCGACGATCTCGTAGAGATGCGGATTGTCGGCGTCGCGGCGCACGAGGATGGGCTGCAGGATGCCCTTTTCCCTGACCGACTCGACAAGCGACTTGAACGCCTCGTCGTCGAAGCGGTGGCGCGGCTGGAACTTGCCCGGCTTCAACTGCTCGATCGGCAGGCCGCGCGTGGCGACGGTGCGCTCGCCGCCGGCCTTGTTCTCGTCCTCGCCGAGAAGCGCGACGAGCCCCCGCCCGAGGCCGTGGCGACGCTTGTCGTCGCCGGACGCCGGCGGGCGCGGCGGGGTCATCCCCTGGGTCATCCGAACTTGCTCCTGTCAGCGGCCAACGAACGGCAGGCCTGGATCAGGCAGCAACAAGTCCGCGCTCGCGCTTCAGCACTTCGCTCGCCAGGTGGATATAGGCCTTCGCCCCGGCCGACTCGATGTCGTAGAGCAGCACCGGCTTGCCGTGCGATGGCGCCTCGGACACCCGGACATTGCGCGGAATCACGGTGTTGTAGACCTTGCTGCCGAAATACCCGCGCACATCCTCGGCCACCAATCCTGACAAACGGTTACGCTTGTCGAACATGGTCAGGACCACGCCCTGGATCTCGAGCTCGGGATTGAGCGCCTTGCGCACCCGCTCGACGGTCCGCACCAGGTGGCTAACCCCTTCCAGCGCATAGAATTCGCACTGCAGCGGCACCAGCAGCGCATCGGCCGCGACCAGCGCGTTCAGGTTGAGCAGGCCGAGCGACGGCGGGCAGTCGATCAGCACGTAGTCGAACTGGGCCGGGGGCGGCCGCAGCACTTCGCGCAGCCGGAACTCGCGCCGCGGCAGGTCGACCAGCTCGATCTCGGCGCCGCTCAGATCGACGGTCGAGGTCAGCACCGACAGGCCCGGCACCAGGGTCGGCAGGATGGCGCTCTCGAGCGGCGCCTCGCCGATCAGCACATGGTAGGTGCCGATCGAGCGCGAGCGCGCGTCGATGCCAAGCCCGGTGCTGGCGTTGCCCTGGGGGTCGAGGTCTACAACCAATACGCGTTTTTGGCAGGCCGCGATGGCGGTGGCCAGGTTGACCGCCGTCGTCGTCTTGCCGACGCCGCCCTTCTGGTTGGCGACGGCGATGATCCGGGGCTGCGGATTATTGGCGAGAAAGCTCGGTGCATCAGGCATCGCGTGGCTCCTCCAAACGCAGAATCGCCGCCGTTGGGTCGGTTAGGCTTTCGAATTCCTTTACGCGCATAGTCCAGCGTTTACGTGCTTCCGTCAATTCCGTATGCGCGGTCCGGCCTTTTAGGAAAATGCAAACCCCGCTGGGCTTTAGAATAGGCTTCGCGAGATCAAGCAGTTCCGACAACGATGCACAGCCCCGGGCTGTGACAAAATCGGCATCGGCCGGCGCCATCGTTTCGACGCGCTTGCCATGCAGCGTAACCTTCGTGGCGGTGATTCGCGCCGCCTCGCGCAGGAACTCAACCTTGCGCCGGTCGGACTCGATCAGGTGGACGTCGCTCAAACCCATGATCGCCAGCACCAGGCCGGGAAATCCGGCGCCGCTGCCGATGTCGTAAAGACGCGCGGCCTTTGGCTCAACGAAACGATAAAGCTGCGCCGAATCCAGCACATGCCGGCGCCAGACATCGCCCAGGGTCGACGCGGCGACCAGGTTGATGCGCGCCTGCCAGCGCTTCAGCAGCTCGACATAGGCCGCGAGGCGGTCGAGTGTTTCACGTGAAACATCGAGCCGTGCCGCGAACCCCGGCGTCAGCCCGGGCTCCGCCGGATCAGCGCTGCACATGCCGAAGCAGGGCGACCAGGGCGGCGGGCGTCAGACCGGGAATCCGGGACGCGGCGCCGAGCGTCGCCGGGCGGGTCGCCGCCAGCTTCGTGCGCGCCTCGGCCGACAAGCCGCCGATCGACGCGAAATCGATCGAGGTGGGAATTGCCAGCTCTTCCTCCCGGCGGAAGGCCTTGATGTCCGCTTCCTGGCGTTCCAGGTAGCCGGCGTACTGGCCGTCAATCTCGAGCTGCTCGGCGATCACGGTCGGAATGTTCGCAAGCTCCGGCCAAAGCCGTCCGAGGCGCGCAAGATCGACGCCGGGATAGGACAGAAGCTCGACCGCGGTTCGTGCCGCTCCGTCCCGCGCCGCGGGCAGGTCATGATTTCGCAGCGTGGTCGGCGTCGCCTTCAACGCCGACAGCATTTTCCGCGCCTCCAGCAACGCCGCCAGCTTCCGCTCGAACGCCGCGCGGCGGGAAGGTCCGACGCAGCCGGCCCCGATCCCCAGTCCGGTCAGGCGCTGGTCGGCATTGTCGGCTCGCAGCAGAAGCCGGTATTCCGCGCGGGACGTGAACATCCGGTAGGGCTCGGCCGTCCCGAGCGTGACCAGGTCGTCGATCATCACGCCGATATAGGCGGTCGCTCGGTCGACCCGGAACGGGGCCGCTCCGCCGCAGGCCCGGGCGGCATTGATGCCGGCGACGATGCCCTGGCCGGCCGCCTCTTCATAGCCGGTCGTCCCGTTGATCTGCCCCGCGAAATACAAACCCTTGATCCGCTTCGTTTCGAGGCCGCTCGTCAGTTCGCGCGGGTCGACGAAATCATACTCGATGGCATAGCCCGGCCGGACGATCCGAGTGCTTTCCAGCCCAGGGATAGTGGGCACCAGGGCTTGCTGGACGTCCCGCGGCAGGGAGGTCGAAATCCCGTTCGGATAGACCGTGTGGTCGTCAAGCCCTTCCGGCTCCAGAAAGATCTGGTGCCGCGCGCGATCCGCGAACCGCACCACCTTGTCCTCGATCGACGGGCAGTAGCGCGGTCCCGTGGCTTCGATCTGGCCGGAATACATCGGCGCCCGGTGCAGGTTCGCCCGGATGATCGCATGGGTCGCCGGCGTGGTTTCCGTGATGCCGCAGTCGATCTGGGGCGTCTCGATCCGCTCGGTCAGGAACGAGAAGGGCGGCGGCGGATCGTCGCCGGGCTGGGCTTGAAGGCCGCGCCAGTCGATCGTCCGCCCATCCAGGCGCGGCGGAGTGCCGGTCTTGAGCCGGCCGAGGCGGAAACCGGCGCGACGCAACGTCTCTGCCAGGCCGACCGACGGCGCCTCGCCAACCCGGCCGGCCGGGATCTTCTCTTCGCCGATATGGATCATTCCGCGCAGGAAGGTCCCGGTCGTAAGAACGACGGCGCCCGCGCGGACAATTTCGCCGGACGCCAGGACGACCCCGGTCACGCGGCCGCCCTCGCCCAACTGAAGATCGTCCACTGCGGCGGCGCGGAGGGTTAGCCCGGGCTGGTCGGCCAGGATCGCCTGCATGGCCTGACGGTAAAGCTTCCGGTCGGCCTGAGCGCGCGGGCCCCGGACGGCCGGACCCTTGCTCCGGTTCAGCACCCGGAACTGAATGCCGGCCCGGTCGATCGCCCGGCCCATGACGCCATCCAGGGCGTCGATTTCCCGGACCAGATGGCCTTTTCCAAGACCGCCGATGGCGGGGTTGCAGGACATTTCCCCGATCGTCTCGATCCGATGGGTCAGAAGAAGGGTCCGGGCGCCGACCCGGGCAGAGGCCGAAGCCGCCTCGCAACCCGCGTGGCCGCCCCCGACCACAATGACATCCCATTGATCCATTGGGCGAATTTAGGATGCGCGGGATGTGCTGTCAAAGCCACCTCCCGCCAGTGTTTCACGTGAAACAGTACACACTATATATAGTAGGCGTACGGCGAACGTTTTACTAAACTGGCTATTTTCCGATGCAGAATTCGCGGAAAATCACGTCCAGTACGTCCTCGACATCGATCCGACCCGTAATCCGGCCCAAGGCGCGGGCGGCGAGCCGCAGGTCTTCCGCGACCAGCTCGGCCGCTCTTGCCGAATTGGCTCTCCCCAGAGCCTCCACGGCGGAAACCAGCGCCGCCCGGTGGCGCGCGCGGGTCAGAACCGGAGCCCCGCCGGTATCGGTCAGGTCTCGCACGCGGCCGGCCAAGGCCTGGCGGGCCGCCGGGAACCCTTCGCCCGTGACCAGCGACAAGGGCTGGACCGGCCGGCCATCGACCGCGAGCGGCCCGGATGGCGCGCGCAGATCGATCTTGTTCAGCAGCACCAGGGCGTTGCCGGCACAGGCTTGGCGGACCGCAGAGTCGACCTGGGGCCAGGTCGTAGCGTCGAGCACGACCACCACCAGATCAGCGCTTTCCGCCCGCCGATTGGCCCGGCGCACGCCCTCCGCCTCGATCGAATCCGATGTCGCGCGCAACCCGGCCGTGTCGGCGATCCGCAGGGGGTATCCGTCGAGATCGATATCGATGTCGATGACATCGCGCGTTGTCCCGGCCTCGGGCGACACGATGGCCGCATCGCGCCTCGCTAACATATTGAGAAAGGTTGATTTTCCGGCATTTGGCGGGCCCAGGATCGCGACCGACACGCCGTCCCGCAGCCGTTCGCCCCGGTGCCGGTCGGCGAGGTGGACGCGGATTTCCGCCTCCAGCGCCGCCGCCGCGGCGCGGCCGGCGGCAACGACGTCCTCGGGCACCTCCTCGTCGGCGAAATCGATGCCCGCCTCGACCAGGGCCAGGGCCTTGATCAGCCGCCCGCGCCAATCCTCGTAGAGCCGCGCCAGGGCGCCGTCCATCTGCGCCAGGGCCTGGCGGCGCTGGGCGGCGGTCTCCGCCGCCACCAGGTCGGCCAGGCCCTCCACGGCCGTCAGGTCGAGCTTGCCGTTCAGGAAGGCGCGGCGCGTGAACTCGCCGGGCTCGGCCGGGCGCAGGCCGGGAATTTGCGCCAGCGCCTCGGACACGCCCTCGATCACCGCCGGCCCGCCGTGGAGATGCAGCTCGACCATGTCCTCGCCGGTCTCGCTGCGCGGCGCCGGGAACAGCAGCACCAGCGCCTGGTCGAGGGTTTCGCCCGTGAGGGGATCGCGCAGCACCCGCAGCGCCGCGTGGCGGGGTGGCGGCAGTTCCGGTTTGGTCAGGCGGCGCAGCGCGTCGGGCGCCGCCGGTCCCGACACGCGCAGCACCGCCACGCCGGCGCGGCCGCGCCCGCTGGAAAGGGCAAAGATCGTGTCGTCCATTGCGGGCGCACTAAAGCACAGTCCGCGCTTGCGTGTCGGCCGTTCGCCTGACCGGCGACAGGATTTCCTCGTCTCCCGAGCAGCCGCCGCGCAGCCGAATGCCGGCGTTTCGCGATGCCTCAGCCCTTCCCGGGCGGCTTCTGGTCGGGGGTGAGCATCAGGCGCTCGACGCGCCCGCCGTTGAGGAGATGCGTCTCGAGGATTTCGTCGAGGTCGGCCTGGGAGCGGTAGCTGTACCAGACGCCCTCAGGATAGATCACCATCGTCGGCCCCAGCTCGCAGCGGTCCAGGCAGCCGGCGGCATTAATGCGCACGTCGCCGAGCCCCGCTTCCTTGGCGCGCACCTTCAGGTAGTTGCGCAGCTTCTCGGCGTCCTTCAGCTTGCAGCATCCCCTGGGATGGCCGGCCGGACGCTCGTTCGTGCAGCAGAAGACATGGCGGCTGTAGAACAGCGCCGGATCGGACACGGGCTTGGGCGGGCGGTCGCTCAGACTATCCACGGGCAATGAACCTCTCGTCGGAAAACGCGGATCGCGCGTCCGATGACCACAGTGAATTCATGGTTGAGTACCGGTCGCACCGATAACACTATACGTCGGCAACCCCGCGCCGCAACGGCGCGTTCTCGCTTCTCTCCACACCAGGGGCATGCATGTCGCGCAACCTGCTCGGCCAGGAGACCAGCCCCTATCTGCTGCAGCACGCGGACAACCCGGTGCATTGGCATGCCTGGGGCGACGCCGCGCTCAACGAGGCGCGCGCGCAGGACAAGCCGATCCTGCTGTCGATCGGCTACGCCGCCTGCCACTGGTGCCACGTCATGGCGCACGAGAGCTTCGAGAACGACGCCATCGCCGCGCTGATGAACGAGCACTTCGTCAACATCAAGGTCGACCGCGAGGAGCGGCCCGACCTCGACACGATCTACCAGACCGCGCTGGCATTGCTGGGCGAGCAGGGCGGCTGGCCCTTGACGATGTTCCTGACCCCCAAGGGCGAGCCGTTCTGGGGCGGCACGTACTTCCCGGCGACGCCGCGCTACGGAAGGCCGGGCTTCCCCGACCTGTTGCGCGCGGTCTCAAAAGTCTATCGCGCCGAGCCCGAGCGCGTGACCAAGAACGTGGCCGCGATCGGCGATGCCCTGGGCAAGCTGTCGCGCCCGACCGGCGGCGCGGGCATCCCGATCGGCATGATCGACCGCATCGCCGAGCGGCTGCTGCGCGAGGTCGATCCCTATCACGGCGGCATCGGCGGCGCGCCGAAATTCCCGCAGGCCGGCATCTTCGAGCTGCTGTGGCGGGCCTATCGCCGCTCGGGCGACAATCCCTATCGCGACGCGGTCGCCACCACGCTGACCGCCATGTGCCAGGGCGGCATCTACGACCATCTCGGTGGCGGCTTCGCGCGCTACTCGACCGACGAGCGTTGGCTGGCGCCGCATTTCGAGAAGATGCTGTACGACAATGCCGAGCTGGTGGACCTCTTGACCCAGGTCTGGCAGGGCACGCGCGACCCGCTCTATGCGACGCGCGTCGCCGAGACGATCGCCTGGCTCGAGCGCGAGATGGTCGCACCCAATGCCGCCAAGGGTGGCGGTGGTTTCTCCGCCACCATCGACGCCGACAGCGAGGGCGAGGAGGGCAAGTTCTACGTCTGGACCGAGGCGGAGATCGACGCGCTGCTCGGCGCCGACGCCGCGCTGTTCAAGAGCTTCTACGACGTGACGCCGGCGGGAAACTGGGAGGGCCACACGATCCTGAACCGCCGCGCCAATGCGAACGATCCGGACGCTACCCAGGAAGCGGTGCTGGCGAAATGCCGCAAGACCCTGTTCGACGCGCGGGCCAAGCGCATCCCGCCCGGCCTCGACGACAAGGTGCTGGCGGACTGGAACGGGCTGATGATCGCGGCGCTGTGTCGCGCGGCGCTGGTGTTCGACCGCAAGGAATGGCTCGCGCTGGCGCGCGGCGCGTTCGTCTTCGTCACCGGCTCGATGACCGAGGGCGGCCGCCTGCGCCACGCCTGGCGCAAGGGCCGGCTGGCGCATCCCGCCACGCTCGACGACTACGCCAACATGATCCGCGCCGCCCTGGCGCTTCACGAGGCCACCGGCGAGGATGGCTATATGGCGCAGGCCCACGCCTGGGTCGATGTCGTCGATCGGCACTACTGGGACCGGGAAGCGGGCGGGTACTTCTTCACCGCCGACGACACCACTGACGTGATCGCGCGCACCAAGACCGCCAGCGACAACGCCGTGCCGTCGGGCAACGGCACGATGGTCGGCGTGCTGACGCGCCTCTACCACCTGACCGGCGATGCGGCCTATCGCGCGCGGGCCGAGGCGCTGGTCGCGCTGTTCTCCGGCGACCTGCAGCGAAGCTTCTTTCCGCTCGGCACGCTGATCAACAACGCCGAGTTCCTGCAGTCGCCGCTGCAGATCGTGGTCGCCGGCCCGCGCGAGAAGAAGGCGACCAGGTCGCTCCTGCGCGCGGTCTACGACGCCGCGCTGCCCAACGCGGTCATCGCGGTCGTGGCCGACGGCACGACGCTGCCGCCCCGGCATCCCGCGCACGGCAAGGGGCCGGTCGACGGCAAGCCCGCCGCCTATATCTGCCGCGGCCCGACCTGCTCGCTGCCGCTGACCGGCGCCGCCCAGCTGGCCGAGGCGCTGAAGGACGAATGAGGGCCCGCCGCCACATCGGTTCGCCGCTCGGGCTGCTGACCGTCGCGGCCGAGGACGGGCATATCGTCGGCCTCGGTTTCGGCGCCGTCGCTGCCGAAGAGCGGCGCGACGATCCCCTGCTGGTCGAAGCCGGCCGCCAGCTCGATGCCTATTTCGCGCGGCGCTTGCGCGCGTTCGACCTTCCGCTCTTGCCGCAGGGTTCGGCGTTTCACCGCGCGGTGTGGGACGCGATGCTGCGCATCCCCTATGGCGAGGCGCGCTCCTACGGCGCGCTTGCCGCGGAGACCGGCGGCGTGGCGCGCGCCGTCGGCATCGCCTGCGGCTCGAACCCGATCGCCATCGTCATTCCCTGCCACCGCGTGATCGGCGCCGGCGGCCGCATGGTCGGCTATTCCGGCGGCAAGGGCGTCAAGACCAAGTCGTGGCTGCTCGTCCACGAAGGCTGGCGCCCGCCGCGCGAGGACCCGGCGCAGCTCGCGCTGTTCGGGGGTTCCGCCTGACGGATTTCCTCGTCCTTCGAGACGGCCCCTGCGGGGCCTCCTCAGGATGAGGAAATCCGGTATGGCGTTATACATTCCTCACCCTGAGGAGGCGCGAAGCGCCGTCTCGAAGGGCCTTCTTGCCTTCCCGTGACAGCCTCGCCGCCGCCCGCTAGAGTCCGGCGAAACCAATCCGTCCAGGAGGCTCCCCCGATGCCCGACATCAAGATCGCCGCGCGCGACGGCGGCAACTTCACTGGCTATCTGGCCAAGCCCCCTTCGGGCCGCGGGCCGGGCGTGGTGGTCATCCAGGAGATTTTCGGCGTCAACCAAGTGATGCGCGAGATCACCGACGGCTTCGCCAGGCAGGGCTATGTCGCGCTGTGCCCCGACCTGTTCTGGCGCCAGGAGCCGGGCATCCAGATCACCGACAAGACCGACGCCGAGTGGAAGCGGGCCTTCGAGCTGTTCAGCGGCTTCGACCTCGACAAGGGCGTCGACGACCTGAAGTCCACGCTCGATGCGCTGCGCAAGGTCGACGGCTGCAGCGGCAAGGTGGGCTCGGTCGGCTACTGCCTGGGCGGCAAGCTCGCCTACCTGATGGCGACGCGCTCTTCCGCCGACTGCAATGTCAGCTACTACGGCGTGGGCATCGAGGGCTTGCTGGGCGAGGCCGGCAGGATTTCCAAGCCTTTGATGCTGCACGTCGCCGAGGCCGACAAGTTCGTGCCGCCCGAGGCGCAGAAGAAGATCAAGGACGGGCTCACGGGCAACAAGCACGTCACCATCCATTCCTATCCGGGCGCCGACCACGCCTTCGCGCGCGTCGGCGGCCAGCATTGGAACGCGGCCGCGGCGCAATCGGCCAACCAGCGCACCGCCGCCTTCTTCAAGCAGCATCTCGGCTAGCGTCCTGACGCCGGGCCGGGGATTCACCAGGGGGACACGACAGATGGTCAAGGCAATCCGCATCCACCAGGCCGGCAGCCCGGACGAAATGCGCTGGGAGGACGTGGCGCTCGAGGCGCCCGGCCCCGGCCAGGTCCTGGTCCGCAACACCGCGGTCGGCCTGAACTACATCGACACCTACCATCGCAGCGGCCTCTATCCGCTGCCGCTGCCGCTGACCCTCGGCATGGAAGGCGCGGGGGTGGTCGAGGCGGTGGGGCCGAAGGTCCGCGAGTTCAAGGCCGGCGACCGCGTCGCCTATGCCCAGCCGATCGGCTCCTATGCCGAGAAGTGCCTCAGGCCCGCCGACCGGCTGGTGAAGATTCCCGCCGGCGTCGACGACAAGCTGGCGGCCTCGATCATGCTGAAGGGCATGACCGCCTGGTACCTGTGCCGGCGCACCTTCAAGGTCAAGAAGGGCGACACGGTGGTGGTCCATGCCGCCGCGGGCGGCGTCGGCCAGATCCTCGCGCAGTGGTGCAAGGCGCTGGGGGCTGTCGTGATCGGCACCGTGGGCAGCGACGACAAGGTGGCGATCGCCAAGAAGGTCGGCTGCAAGCACGTGATCGTGCTCGGCCGCGAGAAGCTGGCCGAGCGGGTGAAGGAGATCACCAAGGGCAGGGGCGTGCCGGTGGTCTACGACGGCATCGGCAAGGACACGTTCAACGACTCGCTCGACTGCCTGGCGCCGCTCGGCCTGATGGTCACCTACGGCAACGCGTCCGGGCCGGTGCCGCCGACCAACCTCGGCATCCTGTCGCAGAAGGGTTCGCTGTTCGTGACGCGGCCCACGCTGATGACCTACACCGCCAAGCGCGAGGACCTGCTCAAGGCGGCGAAGGACCTGTTCGGCGTCATCAAGAGCGGCAAGGTCAAGATATCGATCAACCAGACCTATCCGCTGAAGGACGCGGCCCAGGCCCATCGCGACCTGGAATCGCGCAAGACGACGGGATCGACGGTGCTGCTGCCCTAAGGGCCGCCGCTCAGTCCACGATGAAGAGCTTGACGCCGCCCGCGGTCGAGGAGCGGTGCGGCTCGGCGTTGTCGGCCACCTGGTAGCTGTCGCCGGCCTTCATCTCGAACACGCGTCCGTCCTTGAGCTCGGTCAGCATGCTGCCTTCCAGCACCAGCAGGATATGGCCTTTGCTGCACCAGTGGTCGGCCAGGTAGCCCGGCGAGTACTCGACCATGCGCACGCGGATCTCGCCGAACTGGCGCGTGCGCCAGCGCGCCTGGCCCGTCTCGCCCTTGTGCAGCGTCACGGGCACGTCGTCCCAGCCGGTCGTGCCGAAGGGAATGCCGGCCATCTTCATGGCGCGACGGCTCCGCTACTGGTTCATCGACTGGAAGAAGTCGGCGTTCGACTTCGTGGTCTTCAGCTTGTCGAGCAGGAACTCCATCGCGTCCACGACGCCCATCGGCATCAGGATGCGGCGCAGCACCCACATCTTCGACAGGATGCCCTTGTCCAGCAGCAGCTCTTCCTTGCGCGTGCCGGACTTGGTGATGTCGATCGCCGGGAAGGTGCGCTTGTCCGAGAGCTTGCGGTCCAGGATGATCTCGGAGTTGCCGGTGCCCTTGAACTCCTCGAAGATCACCTCGTCCATGCGGCTGCCGGTGTCGATCAGCGCGGTCGCGATGATGGTCAGCGATCCGCCTTCCTCGATGTTGCGGGCCGCGCCGAAGAAGCGCTTGGGACGCTGCAGCGCGTTGGCGTCGACGCCGCCGGTCAGGACCTTGCCCGAGCTCGGCACCACGGTGTTGTAGGCGCGCGCCAGGCGGGTGATCGAGTCGAGCAGGATCACCACGTCGCGCTTGTGCTCGACCAGGCGCTTGGCCTTCTCGATCACCATCTCGGCCACCTGCACGTGGCGGCTGGCCGGCTCGTCGAAGGTCGAGCTGACGACCTCGCCCTTCACCGAGCGCGCCATGTCGGTCACTTCCTCCGGCCGCTCGTCGATCAGCAGCACGATCAGGAACACCTCGGGATGGTTGACCGAGATGGCGTGCGCCATGTTCTGCAGCAGCACGGTCTTGCCGGTGCGCGGCGGGGCGACGATCAGGCCGCGCTGGCCCTTGCCCTGGGGTGCTATCAGGTCGATGACGCGGGTCGACATGTCGTGGCGGACGTCGGACACGCCCTTCATGCCCTTGCCCTTGGGCGGGGCCACCGGCATGTCGGCGTCTTCCAGGCGCTTGGGATCGTCGCTGTGCTTGCCCTTGCGGGTCGCGACCGGCAGGGCGGGCGCGCCCTGCTCCAGCTCCAGCTTCAGCCGCGCGTCGGGATAGAGCGGGGTCAGGTTGTCGAAGTTGATCCGGTGCCGCACGTTCTCCGGCGGCTCGAAATTGATCGTGTTGACCTTGAGCAGCGCGAAGTAGCGCTCGCCGTCCTTGGGCGAGCGGATCTGCCCCTCCACGGTGTCGCCCGTGCGCAGGCCGAAGCGGCGGACCTGGCTTGGCGAGACATAGATGTCGTCCGGGCCGGGCAGGTAGTTGGCCTCGGGCGAGCGCAGGAAGCCGAACCCGTCGGACAGGATTTCCAGCACCCCGTCGCCATAGATCGCCTGGTCGTTGTCGGCGAGCTGCTTGAGGATCGCGAACATCATGTCCTGCTTGCGCAGCGTGCTCGCGTTCTCGATCTGCAGCTCTTCGGCAAAGGCCAAAAGATCGGCCGGGGTCTTGGTCTTGAGTTCTTTCAGATTCATGGCGTGAACGATGCTCGTTGGGGGAGAATTGGGGTGGCCGCGCCCGGTCGATGCGTAACGGCTTGAAACCGATCGCCCGCCCATAAGGGCCGGCGCAAACGCGGCGATAGCGTGAGAGAAACGGGACGGCGGGACCGCCGTACCCGTTAACAATTGCCTATCCCGCGCCCCAGGTCAAGCGATTTGGCTTAGTCTTCAAAAGGGTTTGACCACCACCAGGATCACGATCGCGATCAAAAGCACGGTCGGAACCTCGTTTGCGATGCGGTAGAACCGGGCCGGGCGGGTGTTGCGGTCGGCCGCGAAATCCTTGCGCCAGCGCGCCAGGAACCCGTGCAACGCGCTCATCGCCAGCACCAGCACAAGCTTGACGTGCAGCCAGTGCTGACCCCAGTCCTGCACCGCCAGCATCAGCCCGCCGAACAGGAAGGCGGCAAACATTGCCGGGTTGATAATGGCGCGCAGCAGCCGGCGTTCCATGATCTTGAGGGTTTCCGACAGCTCGGAGCCGGGCTTCGCCCCGGCGTGGTAGACGAACAGCCGGGGCAGGTAGAGCATCCCGGCCATCCAGGCCATCACCGCGACGACATGCAGCGCCTTGATCCACGGATACCAGGCGCCGATCCATGCGGTCATGGCGCGGCCCCCTGCATGGCGCAGCGCGCGGCGCCGAGCGGACACACGCGCTCGCCCGTGGACGACGCCGTTGCCGCCGGCCGCGCCAGCGCATCGCGGATCACCGTCGCCAATCCGCGGATGAAGACCTGGGCGGCGCCCACGGTCGCCACGCGCAGATAGGCCGGCGCGCCGCCCGCCTCGGCGAGGCGCCGGTAGTCGATGTCCAGCTCCACCAGGGTTTCCGAATGCTCGGACACGAACGCCAGCGGGAACAGCACGATCGGCCGGCCTTCGCGGGCCGCGCGCGCGATCTCGGCATCGGTGTAGGGACCCAGCCACTCCAGCGGGCCGACGCGGCTCTGGTAGCAGACCACGTGCTCGATGTCCTGCCACGCGCTGTCGCGCCGCCCAATCGCCTGCACGATCGCCGACGCGCTGCGCTCGATCTGGCTCTGGTAGGGGTCGCCGCGCGCCACGGTCTTCTTCGGCAGCCCGTGCGCCGACAGAAGCAGGCGCGGCCTGCCGCGCGTGGCCGCCTGCTCCAGCGCCTGCTGAATCAGATCGGCCGCGGCGGCGATGAAGCCCGGCTGCTCGGGATAGCAGCATACCGCGCGGGTCGGTACGGCGATGCCGCAGGCGGCGGCGGCCTCGGACCATCGCTTCAACGACGAACCGGTGGTGGTTCCCGAGAATTGCGGGTAGAGCGGGAGCAGCAGCACGTCGGACGGATTCCACGCCGCGACCGCGCGCGCCGTCTCCTCGGTCAGGGGATGCCAGTAGCGCATGGCGATGAACACGCGGGCCTCGCCCAGGTCGGACAATTCGCGCTCTAGCGCCCGCGCCTGCGCCTGGGTGTTCTCCAGCAGCGGCGAGCGGCCGCCGATCCTGGCGTAGGTCTCGCGCGCCACCGGCGCGCGCCGGCGCGCCAGCAGCCAGGCCAGGAACCGCCGCAGCGGCGTCGGCAGTTCCAGGATTGCCGGATCGTTGAACAGGTTGAACAGGAAAGGCTGAACCGATTCAGGCTTGTCCGGTCCGCCCAGGTTCATCAACACCACCGCCAGCCGGCGCTGGCCCGTCATCGCCATTTGCCCTCGCGGACCAGGCGCACCAGCGCGGCGACGTTCTCGGGCGGCGTCTCGGGCACGATGCCGTGTCCCAAGTTGAACACGAACGGCCCGCCCGCCAGCCCGCGCAGAATGGCGCTAGCCTCGCCCAGCATCGCCTCGCCGCCGATCACCAAGAGCCGCGGGTCGAGATTGCCCTGCACCGGCACCAGCTCCTGCAGCGCGCCGGCAAGGGCCATCGGCACCGTCGTATCCAGGCTGACCGCATCCACCCCGGTCCCGCGGACATAGTCCGCATGGAGCATTCCGGCGCCGCGCGGAAAGCCGATCACCGGCACGCCGGGGCAGCGCTGCTTCAACTGCTCTACGATCTTGGCGGTCGGCGCGATCACCCAGCGCCGGAACGCGGCTTCCGACAGCACCCCGGCCCAGCTGTCGAACAGTTGCAGCACCTCGGCGCCGGCCTCGACCTGTGCGACCAGGTAGTCGACCGTGGCGCCGACGACCAGATCGACCAGCGCGCCGAAGGCGGCCGGATCGCGATAGGCGAAATCCTTCACCACGGCGAAGTCGCTGCCCGACGCGCCTTCGACCATGTAGGTCGCCACCGTCCAGGGCGCGCCGGCAAAGCCGATCAGCGTCGTCTCCGCCGGCAGCTCCCGCCGCAGGCGCCGCACCGTCTCGAACACCGGCGCCAGGGCGCCGCGCACGTTGGTGCGATCCAGCCGCGCCAGGTCGGTCACCACGCGCACCGGCTCCAGCCGCGGCCCCTCGCCCTCGACGAACCACACGCGCTGGCCCAGCGCATAGGGGATCACCAGGATGTCCGAGAACAGGATCGCGGCGTCGAAACCGTAGCGCCGGATCGGCTGCAGCGTGACCTCGCAGGCAAGGTCCGGCGAGAAGCACAGGTCGAGAAATGTTCTCGCCCGGGCGCGGACGGCGCGATATTCCGGCAGGTAGCGCCCGGCCTGGCGCATCAGCCAGATCGGCGGCGGGCTGGCGGCCTCGCCGCCCAGGACGCCCAGCAGCTTCTTGCGCGGTTGCGCCGTGCCCGACACTGCGGCGATCAATTCCCGTCTCCCCGACCGGCTGGCCTGCGGACAATCCACCGTATCGTCTTCTCCTCTCAATAACATTCTTCTTTCTAAAAGGGAGGTGGTTGATGATGTGGGGCCTGTGCGAGTCGGGTATTCGTCGCGGATCCCCAGGTTATGCCCATGCGGCGCCACGCGCCCGGGCCGCCTGTGGATCACGGGGAGATCGCGCGGACCCGCGTCCGGCGTCCTGTGACCATTGTGGTCTGCGGGGACAGGATCGTGTGAAGAGCGGGGATAGGCCGCTCGCGCGAATTGCCCCACGGACTCGCGCTCCGGCCGGAATGCCCGGCATGGAATCGCCCGGGCATCGCGATTGCATCGCGAAACCCGGGGACAGAGTATGATGCCCCGCGATACGCACCGCCCTTCCACAGGCTTTCCCCGCGAGCACGGCGCCGCCCATGCCGAAATCCTTCCACCTGCACCTCGTCTCCGACGCCACCGGCGAGACGCTTCACGGCGTGGCCCGCGCCTGCCTTGCCCAGTTCGAGGAGGTCGAGCCGGTCGAGCACGTCTGGTCGATGATCCGCACCCCCAGCCAGATGGAGCGCGTGAACGCCGGCATCGCCGCCTATCCCGGCGTGGTGCTGTTCACCCTGGTCAATCCGACCTTCCGCCAGACGCTGATCGATACCTGCCGCAAATTGCAGCTCCCCTGCATTTCCGTGCTCGATCCGGTGTTCGTCGCGCTCGGCACCTATCTCGGCCGCGAGGCGCGCGGCCAGCCCGGCCGCCAGCACATGATGGACGCCGAGTATTTCGAGCGCATCGAGGCGATGCACTACGCCATCGCGCATGACGACGGGCAGATGCTGGAATCGATCAACCAGGCCGATGTCGTGCTGGTGGGCGTGTCGCGCACCTCCAAGACGCCGACCTGCCAGTACCTCGCCAACCGCGGCATCAAGGCGGCCAACGTGCCGCTGGTCCCCACCTCGCCGCCGCCCCCGCAGCTCCTCGCGGTCAAGCAGGCGCTGGTCGTGGGCCTGACCAAGGATCCCGCGCGGCTGGTGCAGCTCCGCCGCAACCGCGTCAGGATGCTGAACCAGGACGAGGAGACGGACTACACCGACCTCGAGGTGGTGAAGGAAGAGGTCGCGGCGGCGCGGCGGCTCTACACGCGCCAGGGCTGGCCGGTGATCGACGTGACCCGCCGCTCGATCGAGGAGACCGCCGCGGCCATCATGCAGCTGGTCCAGCAGCACCGCGAAAAATCGACATGACGGCGCCGTCGCTGCTGCTGGCCTCGGCCAGCACCGCGCGCGCCGATCTGCTGCGTCGCGCCGGCATCGCCGTGGCGATCGAGCCGGCGCGGGTCGACGAGTCCGCGATCAAGGCGGCGATGCGGGCGGAGGGGGCGACGGCCGACCGGGTGGCCGAAGCGCTGGCGGAAGCGAAGGCCCAGCGCGTGTCGGGCCGCCACCCGGGCGTGCTGGTGCTCGGCGCCGACCAGATGCTGACCTGCGACGGCCGGTGGTACGACAAGCCCGCGGACCGCGCCGAGGCGCGCCGGCATCTCCAGGCGATGCGCGGCCGGGCGCACGCGCTGATCAGCGCGCTGTGCATCGTGCGCGACGGAACGCGGCTGTGGCGCCATCGCGAGACGGCGACGATGTGGATGCGGCCGTTCAGCGACGCCTTCCTCGACGACTACCTCGACAAGGCGGGGCCCGAGGTCCTGGAATCGGTCGGCGCCTACCGGCTCGAAGGTCCGGGCGTGCAGCTCTTCCAGCGCATCGACGGCGATTTCTTCGCCATCCTGGGCTTGCCTCTGCTGCCGCTTATGGACTATCTGCGCGATCGCGGGGTGGTCGGGACGTGACGCGATGGTGATCCTGGGGCTGACCGGCTCGATCGGCATGGGCAAGAGCACGGCGGCGTCGGCGCTGCGGCGCCTCGGCGTGCCGGTCTACGACGCCGACGGCACGATCCATCGGCTGATCCGGCGCGGCGGCATAGCCGTGCCGCAGGTGGAAGCGGCCTTTCCCGGCGTGGTGGCGGATGGCGTGGTGGATCGCCGCAAGCTGGGCGACCTGGTGTTCGCCGATCGCGCGGCGCTCAAGCGGCTCGAGGCGATCCTGCATCCGCTGGCGCGCCGCGCGCAGATGGGCTTCCTGGCGGCGGCGGCGCGCCGGCGCGTGCGCCTGGTCGTGCTCGACATCCCGCTGCTGTTCGAGACGCGCGGCGACCGGCGCTGCGACGCCGTGGCGCTGCTCAGCGCCCCGCCGGCGATCCAGGAGGCGCGCGTGCTGGCGCGGCCGGGCATGACGCGCGAGAAGCTGGCGGGCATCCGCAAGCGCCAGATGCCCGATGCCGAGAAGCGTCGCCGCGCCGATTTCGTGGTGCCCACCGGGCTTGCCAAGCGCGAGGCGCTGCGGCGGCTCGGCGCCATCGTCCGCCGGATGCGCGCGCGCCGCGGGCGCCACTGGAAGCCGGGCGTGCTATAGGGGAAGAGATGCGCGAGATCGTCGTCGATACCGAGACCACCGGGCTCGATCCCGTGGCCGGCCACCGGCTGGTCGAGCTGGCCTGCGTCGAGCTGATGAACCACCTGCCCACCGGCCGCAGCTTCCAGGCCTATCTCAACCCCAAGCGCGACATGCCGCCGGACGCATTCGCGATCCACGGCCTGTCGGCCGAGTTCCTCTCCGACAAGCCCGAGTTCGCCGGCGTGGTCGCCGACTTCCTCGGCTTCATCGGCGACGATCCGCTGGTCATCCACAATGCCGAGTTCGACCTCAAGTTCCTGAACTGGGAATTGAACGCGATCGGCGGCAAGTCGCTGCCCTATACGCGGGTGGTCGACACGCTGGCGATGGCCCGGCGGAAATTTCCCGGCGCGCAGGCCAGCCTGGACGCGCTGTGCAAGCGTTTCGCGATCGACAGCGCGCACCGCACCAAGCACGGCGCGCTGCTCGACGCCGAGCTGCTGGCGCAGGTCTATATCGAGCTGATCGGCGGCCGCCAGGCGGGATTCGAATTGGCGGCCACGACGATGATCGCCGCGCGCCAGGCCCAGGGAAGCGCTGCGCAACGCGAGGTGCGCCCGCCGCGGCCGCATGCGCCGGCGCCGGACGAACTCGCGGCGCATCAAGCCTTCGTCGCGACCCTGACGGACCCGATCTGGCTGAAGTGACCTAAGCTCTGCCGGTCCGGCGGATCACGCGGTGCCGATCGGCGCCGGCGGCTGGCCGGCCTGGAGCTGGCGGCGGTACAGATCGGCGAAATCGATCGGCTGGATCATCATCGGCGGCAGTCCGCCCTCGCGCGTCAGCCCGGCGATGATCGAGCGCGCGAAGGGGAACAGCAGGCGCGGGCATTCGATCAGGAGCAGCGGGCGCAAAATGTCCTGCGGCACGCCCTGCACCGTGAAGATGCCGGCATAGATCAGCTCGACGATGAACAGCGCGTCCTGGCCCAGCTTGGCCTCGGCATTCAAGGTCAGCGTGACCTCGTAGACGTCGCCGCCCAATTGCTGGGCCTGGACGTTGACGTTGACCTGGACCTGCGGCTGCTCGGTCAGCCGGCGCAGGATCTGCGGCGCGTTCGGCAGCTCGAACGACATGTCCTTGATGTACTGCGCGTTCACCACCAGGGGCATCTGGGCGGGGTTGGCGCCTGCGGCGGCGCCGGCGGGGGGAACGGGCGAGGTGGGGCCGGCAGCGCCGCCGCCGTTCCCGCCCAGGGGGTTGTCGGTCATGAAGTTCGGGTCCGCGGTTGATTTCGGGCGCCCGCGCCGGGGGCGGCGGGCGGCCGATGGGCTAACACGGATCGCGCGCTAGCTCAACCCGAAGGCGGCTCAGGCCGGTTCCGGCAGGGGCGTCGTCGCGGGGTCGTAGCGCAGCCAGGTCGCGTTCTTCACCTGCTGCCCGGTCAGGCCGCGGATGAAGCCCCAATGGGTCACCACCAGCAATTCGTGGCGCGCCGCGTCTTCCAGCGCGCGCTGGCGGAACCGCGCGCAGCGCTTGAGAAGCGCGGTCTCGTGCTCCTCCAGGCTCGGCCACCATTGCTCGTCCAGGTGATCGAGCGCGATCGCGGGCCAGCGCTCGGCCAGGTGGCTGCGCGGCGTGCCGACGTCGCAGGCGAAGGCCGCCCGCTCGCCCACCACCGGGTCGACCGTGACGCCGAGGCCTAGCTGGCCGGCGATGATCGTCGCGGTCTCCAGCGCGCGGGTATAGGGGCTGGCCAGGATGCGCCTTATGCCCTGGCCGGCCAGGGCCTGGCCGGTATCGGCCGCCTGCCGGCGGCCTTCCTCGGTCAGCCTTGGATCGCGGATGCCGGGATCCTGGCGGGTGACGCTGTAGACGACGTTGAACTCGGACTGGCCGTGGCGCAGCAGGATCATCGCGTGACGTCGTCTCCCCGGCCGGGGCGCGGCGGCGACAGCGCGCGGCCCTCGACGATCTCGACATAGTCGCCCTCGACCACCGTGGCGCCGCCCTGGTGGGTCCAGACCCGCACGTTGGGCGAGGCCTGCAGCCGGTGCCACAGCATGGACCCCATCCACTTGCGCAGGGGCCGGACCAGAAGGCACAGCGCCACGATGTCCGACAGGAAGCCGGGCAGGGCGAGCAGCACCCCGGCCAGCGCCACGCAGGCGGCGTCGAACACGGCGCCGGCCGGGCTTTCGCCCCGCGCCAGGCTGGCCTCGGCCCGGCGCAGCGCGTCCAGCCCCAAGACCCGGACCAGCATCAGCCCGCCGATCAGCGACAGGGCCAGCAGCGCCAGGGTGGCAAGCACGCCGATCGCCTTGCCGACCGCGATGAAGGTCGCGATCTCGGCGAACACAACAAGAATGAACAAGGCCAAAAGCGGCATCCGCTTGCTCTTTCCGGGGGCTGGCCTTACATAAAGTCGGATCGCCGGCCCGGCTCCGCAAGGGGCTTGAAGGAAACCGCCGGCCTACAGGGACAGTTGAACGCCCCGGGGACGATGTAACGCAACCCTGACGACCGGTCCAGCACGGGCGAGCCCGCACCGCGCCAAAGGACCGGGGATCAGGATTTTCGGCCGGCCGCCCCTGGCGGCGGCTCAAATCCCGGCGGAGACTGACGCGCATGGACTTCCAGTTCATCGATATCGTGTTCTTCGCCATGGTTGCGCTCTTCCTGGTGCTGCGCCTGCGCGCCGTGCTGGGCAAGCGCACGGGCACCGAGCGGCGCCATCCCGACCCCTATACCGGCCCGCAGCCGCTGCCCCGCAAGGACGGCGACAATGTCATCGCCCTGCCCGATCGCGCCGACGGCCGCCCGGAAGGCCGGTCCGATGCAAGGGCCGAAGCGCCCGGCGCCGATCCGGTGGCGGAAGGCATTGCCGAGATCCGCGCCGCCGACCGCGGCTTCGACGAGCAGCAGTTTGCCGCGGGCGCCCGCGCGGCGTTCGAGATGATCCTCGCCGCCTATGGGGCCGGCGACACCAAGGCGCTGCGGCCGCTGCTGAACGACGAGGTCTACGGCAATTTCGCGCGCGAGATCGAGCGCCGCCGCCAGGCCGGCGAGAAGCTGGACAACCAGATCGTGCGGATGCGCGCGGCCGACATCGTCGAGGCGCGCATGGACGGGCGCAACGCGCTGGCGACGGTCAAGTTCACGACCGACCAGATCAACGTGCTGCGCGACCAGCAGGGCGCGCCGCTGGAAGGCCAGTCGACCGCGCCGCACGAGGTGATCGACCTGTGGACCTTCGCGCGCGACACGCGCTCCAGCGACCCCAACTGGCTGCTGGTCGCCACCGGCACCGCGCATTGACGGGCGCGCGTTTCTGAGCGGCCGGGCGGCACGTTCCCGGCACAAGCGGCGGGACCTGTTCCGTCCCGCGGCGATCTGGTCTGCCGCGATCGCGCTGACGGCCTTGATTGCGTTCGCCGCGGGCTTCGTGGTGGCGCGCCAGGCGCCCCGCCTGCTCGCCGGCATCGCCCCGCCATCCACGGCCATCCCCGTCCCGCCGCCCCCGGCCGTGGCGCCGCCGCCGCCGGCCGAGACCGCCCCGCTGGTCAAGCCGGGCGAGCGCCTGGCGCTGACGCCCGCTGCGTTCGGCGACCTCGCCGGGTGGGGCGAGGACGATTTCGCCCCCGCGCTCGCCGCCTTCGCGCGCTCCTGCGCGAAGCTCGACGCCCAGGCGCCCGAACGCCCGCTGGTCGCGGGCGATCAGCGCTTCGGCACCACCGGCCAGTGGCGCGACATCTGCGCCGCCTTGCCGGCCAAGCCCGACAAGGCCGCCGCGCGCGGCTTCGTCGAGCGCTGGTTCCGGCCCTTCCGCGCCGCCAACAACGACACGCCGCAGGGTTTGTTCACCGGCTACTACGAGGCCGAGCTGAAAGGCGCGCGCCAGCCCGGCGGCCGCTACACCGTGCCGCTGTACAAGACGCCGGCCGACCTGGTGCAGGTCGACCTCGGCCAGTTCGCGGACGAGATGAGGGGCCGCTCCATCGCCGGCCGGCTCGACAGCGGAAAGCTTAAACCCTATCCCGACCGCGCGGCGATCGAATCCGGGCTGCTGAAGGACAAGGGGCTCGAGCTGCTGTGGGTCGACGACCCCGTGGACGCGTTCTTCCTGCAGGTCCAGGGCGCGGGGCGCGTCGTGCTGCCCGACGGCGCCGCGGTGCGCGTGGGCTATGCCGCGCATAACGGCCACGGCTTCGTCGCCATCGGCAAGTTCCTGGTCGACAGCGGCAAGATCGGGCGCGACCGCGTGTCGATGCAGGCGGTGCGCGACTGGCTGCGCGCCAACCCCGACGAGGCGCGCGCGCTGATGGCCAAGAACCCGCGCTTCATCTTCTTCCGCGAGGTGGCCGGCGAAGCCGCCGACGGCCCGCTCGGCGCCCAGGGGGTGCCGCTCACGGCCGGCCGCAGCCTCGCGGTCGACCGCCGCTACGTGCCGCTGGGCGTGCCCCTGTGGCTCGACACCACCATGCCCGGCGGCACCGACAAGAAGCTCCGCCGCCTGATGGTGGCCCAGGACACCGGCGGCGCCATCACCGGCCCGGTGCGCGGCGATTTCTACTGGGGCACGGGCGAAGCGGCGCTGGCCGAGGCCGGCAAGATGCGCAGCCAGGGCGGGTACTTCCTGTTGCTGCCGAAGTCGACGCCCTAGGCCAGGGATACGGCGGCGATCTTCTGCAGCGCGGCCTCCGCGCGCCGCAGATTCTCCGCTCCCGCGCCCTGCAAGGGCGAACGCGCGGGACCGACCGGGTGGCCGACCAGCCGCATCGCGTCCTTCAGCGGGCCGGGGTGGTTGGCGGTATAGAGGGCTTCCACCAGCGGCAGCAGGGCATAGTGCGCCGTTCGCGCCGCCGCCAGATTGCCGCTTTGCACGGCCGCGAAGAGTTCGCGGTGGAATGCCGGCACCAGGTTCGCCGACATGAAGATGCCGCCGGGGCTTCCCAGCATGAAGGTGGGAAGGCCGAGGTCGTCGTCGCCCGACAGGATGGCGATGCGGTCGCCCATCGCGCCGATCTTCGCCGCCACGATTGCCAGGTCGCGCTCGCATTCCTTCAGCGCGACGATCGACGGAAGGGACGCCAGCTTCTCCAGCAACGCCACGTCGAGCGTGATGCCCGTGCGCGACGCGTTGTTGTAGGCGACGATCGGTATCGACGCGGTGTCCGCGACCCGCGCGAAATGTTCGATGATCCCATCGGCGCTGGGCTTGATGTAGTAGGGCGGCAGGACCAGCACGGCATCGGCGCCGGCCCTGGCGGCATGGCGTACCGTCTCCTGAACCTCCCTGGTGCCCGGCGCCAGGGCGCCGACGATGACGGGAATACGCCTTGCCGCCTGGTCGATCGCAACCTCGACCACGTGCCGGCGCTCTACGGGCGTCAGGCTGACGAACTCGCCGCTGCCGCCGATCGCCAGCAGGCCGGCGGCGCCCTCCGCGATCTGAAAGCCGATGAGCTTGCGAAACGCGGGCTCGTCGAATTCGTCCGCCGCGGTGAACGGCGTGACAAGCGCGGTGAAGATTCCCTGTGGCTTGAACGGCACGATTGTTCCTTTCAACCCCGCGGGCGCAGCGCGAGAATCGACCAGTCCGGCGACATTTCCCGGAACAGGCATTCGGCGATCCAGTAGTTGCCGTAGGGCATGACGTCTTCCTGCGGGAAGCGCCCGAGGCGCGGCTTGCCCGGCTCGGCGTGGCGCATGCGCCCCCACGACCCGTGCAGCACCACGCCGCCCACGGTCAGGAAGTTCGCGATCAGGGCCTTCAAGGTCTCGCGCGCGACATTTCGATAGCGCTCGGCCCGTTCGGGCAGAAAGCGCGCCAGGCGCAGCAGGACCGCCGTGGCGATGCAGGCCGCGCAGGAATCGTAGGGCAGGGACGCACGCTCGGGATCGTCGTAGTCGTAGCGCGGCACCCAGCCCTCGGGCGCATGATCGACATACCAGTCGGCCGCCCGCATCGCGGCGTCGAGGTAGTGCGGCTTCCCGCTCGCTTCGTAGCCGTGCGCATAGCCGAGCATGGCCCAGGCCTGTCCGCGCGCCCATACGCTGGCGTCGTTCCAGCCCTGCAGGTTGAACAGGCGCGTGACCGCGCGGGTCCGCGGATCGAGCGCCGCCGCATGGCAGCTCGATCCGTCCGCGCGGACCAGACCGACGGCAAGCACGGTGTCGAGATGGCGATAGGCCAGCGCGGCGCGCTGCGGCTCTTCCTGCGACGCCCACAGCATCGAGGGAAGGTTGAGCCCGGTATCGATGACGATGCGGTCCGCGCTCGCGATCTGGAGAAAGGCCCCGGCCTTGCGGTCGAAGATGTTGGCGAAGTTGTCGCCGCCCGCCAGCGCCCAGCGCTTCAACTCGTCCCACTTCGTCACCAGATGGCCCAGCGTCAGGGCGTAGTACATGTCGATGCCGGTCGAGGAGAACACCGTGGGATGCCTTGCCAGGACCGGGCCGATGCGCTCGCAGATCTGCAGGGCGGTGTCGCCGTAGCGCTGCTCCTTCGTCAGCGCGTGCAGCAGCCACAGGCGCCCCGCCAGGAATCCGGCCCATTGGAAATCGGCCCAGCTGTCCCAGACGTAGTCGCTGTCCCAGGTATAGAAGCCGGTCATGTAGTTCAGCCGCGGCACGCCGCCGTGCCGCGCCATGTCCGCGCAGACCGCGTCCGCCCCGGTGCAGAGATAGCCGAGGGCGCGCGCGAGCGCGCGGTCGTACGGTTCGTCTGCCGCAAGGTTCATGGGACGGCGATCAGGCTTCCGCGGCGGCGGGGGCCGCGTAGACCAGACGGTCGAGCGCGCCGCGGACATGCGCCGTGGCGATCCGCTCGGCGCGATCGCCGTCCCGCGCTTCGATCGCCGAGACCAGGGCCAGGTGCTCGGCGTGGATTTCCTCGACGCGGCGGCCGGTCAGGCTCGCCAGGCCCGACGCCATGACCAGCCTGATCTGGTTACAGAGGCTCATGAGCATCTGCCTCAGTTCGGCGGAACCCGCGGCCTCGGCGATCGCGGCGTGGAAATCGAATCCCAGCGCGGCCGTTTCGGGGTCGTCCGTGCCGCCGGCGGCGATCGTCGCGCGATTCAACGCCCCCGCCTTCTGCCGGAGCTGCGCAACCTGCGCCGGCGAGGCCTTCTCCGCCGCCCAGCGCGCCGCGATGCCGTCGAGCGCCGCGCGGATCGTATAGACCTGCCGGACCTCATCCGCGGACATCGCGCGCACCACGACGGGCCGGTTCTGGCGCGCGACCACCAGGCTCTCGCGCTCGAGCTGGATCAGCGCCTCGCGGATCGGCGAGCGGCTGACCGAGAGCTGTCGCGCCAGCGTGTTCTCGTGCAGCGGCTGCCCGGGCCTCAGCGAGCCGTCGAGAATGGCGCGGCGGAGCATGTCCGCCACTGTGTCGCCGAGGGCTGCCCTTGGAGCAGGTTGCAGCATGTAAATCCTATACCTTGTCGAATGTCGACAGAATACAGAAGTGAATTATCCTGTCAATCCAATTGCCAGTGCATTGCCAAGGCGCCCTGGACCCGGCCATCTTGCGCGGGCGGGAGGGCTTCTTGGACAACACTGGGAAACGGCCGCGCGTCGGGCTGTTCGTCACCTGCCTGGTCGACCTGATCCGGCCCACGGTGGGCTTCGCCGCGGTGAAGCTGCTGGAGGACGCGGGCTGCATCGTGGAGGTGCCGGCGGCGCAGGTCTGCTGCGGCCAGCCGGCCTACAACTCGGGCGACCGCGCGGACGCGCGCGACGTGGCACGGGCGGTGATCGAGGCTTTCGAGGGCTTCGATTACGTCGTTGCGCCCTCCGGCTCCTGCGCGGGCATGATCCGCCTGCATTATCCCGAGCTGTTCGCCGAGGACGCAGCGATGATGCCGCGCGTGCACCACCTCGCCAACCGCACCCATGAGCTGGTCTCGTTCCTGGTGGACGTGATGGGCGTCAAGTTCGTCGCCGCGCGCTACGACGGCACGATCACCTATCACGACAGCTGCTCGGGCCTGCGCGAGATGGGGGTGAAGGCGCAGCCCCGCGCGCTGCTCGGCACGGTTGCGGGCCTGACGATCAAGGAACTGCCGGGGGCGGAGACGTGCTGCGGTTTCGGCGGCACGTTCTGCGTCAAGTATCCCGAGATCTCCAACCGCATGGTCGGCGACAAGGCGAAGGACGTCGCCGGGACAGGGGCCGACACGCTGCTGGCGGGCGACCTGGGCTGCCTGATGAACATGGCGGGCAAGTTCACGCGCGATGGGGTCGACGTGAAGGTGCGCCATGTGGCCGAGGTGCTGGCCGACATGGCGGGCGACGTGCCGCCGATCGGGCGGGCGAAATGAGGCGCGGTCGATGAGCCTGGCGCTGCATCCCACCAGCAAGGCGTTCAAGGCGAACGCCCGGGCGGCGCTGAAGAACGAGACGCTGCAGCGCGCCATGGGCCATCTGGGCTTTGCCCAGAAGCGGCTGGAGGCCGTGGGTCGCCTGCCCGAGTTCGAGGCGCTGCGCGACCAGGCGCGCGACATCAAGAACCACACGCTGCAGCATCTCGACTTCTACCTCGAGCACTACGAGGAGAAGCTGCGCCAGAGCGGCGGCGAGGTGCACTGGTGCCGCACGCCCGAAGAGGCGCGGCAGGCCATCCTTTCGATCTGCCGCTCGGTCGGCGCGAGGACGATCACCAAGGGCAAGACCATGGTGGCGGAGGAGATCGCGCTGAACCCGTTCCTGGAGGCGAACGGCGTGGCGCCCGTCGAGACCGACCTGGGCGAATACATCATCCAGCTCCGCGACGAGCCGCCCAGCCACATCATCGCGCCGGCCATCCACGTCACCAAGGAGCAGGTGGCCGACACGTTCCTGGAAAAGCATGCGGCCTACGGCAAGACCAAGCTGCTGTCGGAGCCGCGCGAGATGCTGGAGGAAGCGCGCGGCATCCTGCGCGAGAAATTCCTCGGCGCCGACGTGGGGCTGACCGGCGCCAATTTCCTGATCGCCGAAACCGGCTCGTCGATCATCGTCACCAACGAGGGCAACGGCGACCTGACGCAGCTCCTGCCGCGCGTCCATATCGTGCTGGCGACGCCCGAGAAGATGGTGCCGACGCTCGAGGACGTGTCGACCATCCTGCGCCTGCTGGCGCGCTCCGCCACCGGCCAGGAATTCTCGGTCTACACCACCGTCTCCACCGGGCCGAAGCGGCCCCAGGACATCGACGGGCCCGAGCAGTACCACGTGGTGATCCTGGACAACGGGCGAACGGCCATGCTGGGCACCGCGTTCCAGGACATGCTGCGCTGCATCCGCTGCTCGGCCTGCCTCAACCACTGCCCGGTCTACAACGCGATCGGCGGCCACGCCTATGGCTGGGTCTATCCCGGGCCCATGGGATCGGTGCTGACGCCGGGCCTGATCGGCGTCGACCAGGCCGGGGCCTTGCCCAACGCGTCGACCTTCTGCGGGAAGTGCGAGAGCGTCTGCCCGATGAAGATCCCGCTGCCCGGCATGATGCGGCACTGGCGCGAGCGCGAGTATGAACAGCGCCTGTCGCCGCCCGCCCAGCGCTGGGGGCTCGCGGCCTGGGCCTTCGCGGCCAAGCGCCCGCGGCTCTATCGCCTGCTGACGGGGCTGGCCGCACGCGTGCTGGGCCTGTGGGGCCGGCGTCACGGCAACATGCACAACCTGCCGCTGGCCGGCGGCTGGACCCAGTTCCGCGATTTCCCCGCGCCGGAGGGCAAGACTTTCCATCAGCTTTGGTCGGAACGGGGGCAACGATGACCGAGGCGCGCGCGCAAATCCTCACCAGCATCCGACTCGCCCTGGGGCGCGGCGTGGTGGACGCCGCGACGCAGCAGGAATTGCGCGCGCGGCTCAACGGCCATCGGCGCAACCTTGTGCCGGCGCGCGGCCAGGTGACGGGGCGGCAGAAGGTCGAGGATTTCGCCCGCATGGTCGAATTCTCGCTGGCCAGCATCGCGCGCGTGCGCTCGGTCGACGAGGTGCCGGCGGCCGTCACCGACTACCTGAAGCAGCAGAACCTGCCGGCCGAGATCCGCATGGCGCCGGACAAGCGCCTGGACGCGATCCCGTGGGGCAGGACGCCGCTCTTGAAGATCGCGCGGGGAATGCCCGACCCGAAGGACGAGGTGGGGTTGAGCGGCGCCTTCGCCGGCATCGCGGAGACCGGCACCTTGATGCTGGTGAGCGGGCCCGACACGCCCTCGACCCTCAACTTCCTGCCCGAGACGCACGTGGTCGTGGTGCGCGCGTCGGAGCTGGTGGGCGGCTACGAGGACGCCTGGACGAAACTGCGCGCGGCGATGCCCTCAATGCCGCGCACCGTGAACTTCATCACCGGCCCGTCGCGCAGCGGCGATATCGAGCAGACCCTGCAACTCGGCGCGCACGGGCCGCGGCGCCTGCATGTCGTCTTGATCGACGATGACCCGCAAGCCGGACCGGCCTGAGAAGCGGCCCGCCGCGCCAGCCGCCGCGCCGGCCGGCGGCGACACGCTGCTATGGCGGCGCGTGGCCGAAAGCATCACGCCGCTGAAGCGCCGCAAACCGGCGCCGGTCTTTCCCCCGCCGGCGGCGGGGCCGCCCCCGGCATCCGAGCCGTCGCGTCGCGCGCGCGGTCCCGTGCCGCGGCCGATCGGGCCGCCGCCGCGTCCCGAGCGCCCGGCGCCGGAGCTGCGCGCCGGCACGGCGTCGGGGGTCGACCGCTCGACCAACGACAAGCTCAAGCGCGGGCAATTGCCGATCGACGCCAAGCTCGACCTGCACGGCATGGACCGCGCGCGGGCGCACCGGGCGCTTGACCGGTTCCTCGAAGGCGCGGCCGGGCAGGGCAGGCGCTGCGTGCTGGTGGTCACGGGCAAGAGCGGCGTCCTCAAGTCCGACGTGCCGCGCTGGCTCAACGAACAGCCCGCGCGCTCCAGGCTGATCGCCTTCGGCGCCGCCCAGCCCCGCCACGGCGGCGCGGGCGCGCTTTACCTGCTGCTGAAGCGCCGGCGCGAGGAGCAGGCGTGACCCCCTTCGGCGCCAGGCTGCGCGCGATGCGCGCGGAACGCGACATCAAGCTCAAGGACATGGCCAAGGCGCTCGACGTGACGCCGGCCTATCTCTCGGCGCTCGAGCATGGGCAGCGCGGCAAGCCCAGCCGCTATTTCGTGCGGCGGGTCTGCACCTTCTTCAACATCATCTGGGACGACGCCGAGGAGCTGCACCGCCTGGCCCAGCTCTCGCACCCCCGCGTGGTGGTGGACACATCCGGCCTCGACCCCCAACGCACCGAGCTCGCCAACCTCATCGCCCGCGACATCGCCAAGCTGCCCGACGAGGCGGTAGAGGCGATGCTGGCGAAGGTGAAGGCGGGCGGCAAGGGATAGACATCAAGGCATCAGATCATTGACATCAAGACATCATCCGCATAGTCTAGCGACATGAGAACAACGCTGACAATCGAGGATGATGTCGCCGCGGCGCTTGAGCGCCTGCGCAAGTCGCGCGACGACAGCATGAAAGATCTGATCAACGAGGCCCTGCGCCGTGGGATCAAAGAAATGACCACGCGGCCGAAACGCCGCAAGCCCTATGAAACGCGCTCGGTGTCCCTCGGTCGTCCGCGGCTGCCGAATGTCGATAATATCGCCGAGGTTCTTGCGTGGGCCGAGGGCGAGGCGTTCAGGTGATCATCGTCGATTCCAATATTCTCATCTACGCCTATACCGACTCGTTCCCGCAGCACGCGGTGGCCAGGGCGTGGCTCAACCGCCAGCTCAATGCTCCAACGCGGCTAGGACTGCCCTGGACGAGTCTGCTTGCGTTCCTTCGCGTTTCAACCAACCGACGCTTGTTCGACCGTGCCGCTCCCATTGCGGAAGCGTGGCAGCAGGTGGTCGAATGGTTGGACTGCGACCCGGTATGGATTCCGGAGCCGGGCGAGAAGCACGCCGAAATTCTTGGCGTCTTGCTTGTAAGCGCGAGCGCGGAAGGCAATCTTGTACCGGATGCACATCTTGCTGCCTTGGCGATCGAGCACGGACTGACACTTTGCTCGTCGGATCGCGACTTCGCCCGCTTCCCTGGGCTGCGCTGGGAGAACCCAGTCGCGGCGTAAGTGCCCACGGCTGCATTACAGGATAAACCGGCTCAAATCCGCGTTCTTCGCCAGCGGCGCCACGCGGTCCCGCACCAGGGCGGCGTCGATCGTGACCGTCGTGCGCGGCGTGTCGGTGGCGGTGAAGCTGATCTCCTCCAAGAGGCGCTCCAGCACGGTGTGCAGCCGGCGCGCGCCGATGTTCTCGACGCTGGAATTGATCTGGGTCGCGAGTTCGGCGATCGCGTCGATGCCGTCCTCCCGGAAATCCAGCTCGACGTCCTCGGTCTTCAAGAGCGCCTTGTACTGCTTGATCAGGCTGGCCTCGGGCTCGGTCAGGATACGCTTGAAGTCGTCCTTCTTCAGCGCCTGCAATTCCACGCGGATCGGCAGCCGGCCCTGCAATTCGGGCAACAGGTCGCTGGGCTTGGCCAGATGGAAGGCGCCGGACGCGATGAACAGGATGTGGTCGGTCTTGACCGTGCCGTGCTTCGTCGGCACCGACGTGCCTTCGATCAGCGGCAAGAGGTCGCGCTGCACGCCCTCGCGGCTGACGTCCGCGCCCATGCGCTCGGACCGGGCGCAGATCTTGTCGATCTCGTCGATGAAGACGATGCCGTTCTGCTCGACGGAATTGCGCGCCTCGATCGTCACCTTCTCCTGGTCCAACAGCTTGTCGCTCTCCTCCTGCACCAGCACCTGGTAGCTCTCGGCGACGGTCATGCGCCGGGGCTTGGTGCGCTGGCCGCCCAGCGCCTTGCCCAGCATCTCGTTGAGGTTGATCATGCCCATCTGCGCGCCGGGCATGCCGGGAATGTCGAAGGTCGGCAGGCCGCCGCCGCCGGTGTCGGCGACCTGGATCTCGATCTCGCGGCCGTCGAGCTGGCCCTCGCGCAGCATCTTCAGGAATTTCTGCCGTGTCTCGACGCCGGCGTTCTCGCCCACCAGCGCGTCGACCACGCGCTCTTCCGCGCGCAATTCGGCCTTGGCCTTCACTTCCCGGCGCAGCTTCTCGCGCGTCATGCCGAGCGCGATCTCCATCAGGTCGCGCACGATCTGCTCCACGTCGCGGCCGACATAGCCGATCTCGGTGAACTTGGTCGCCTCGACCTTCAGGAACGGCGCCTGCGCCAGGCGCGCCAGGCGCCGCGCGATCTCGGTCTTGCCCACGCCCGTCGGACCGATCATCAGGATGTTCTTGGGCAGCACCTCCTCGCGCAGGGCCTCGGGCAGCTGCTGGCGGCGCCAGCGGTTGCGCAGCGCGATGGCGACGGCGCGCTTGGCGTCGTTCTGGCCGACGATGTGCCGGTCGAGCTCGGCGACGATCTCGCGCGGGGTGAAGCTGGTCATCCGTCGTTCCTACAGGCTTTCGAGCGTGACGCTGTCGTTGGTGTAGATGCAGATGCCCGCGGCGATCGCCATGGCCTTGCGCACCACGGCCTCGGCGTCCATGCCGTCGATGTCCTTCAGCGCGCGGGCGGCCGCCAGCGCGTAGGCGCCGCCCGAGCCGATGCCGATGATGCCGTCCTCCGGCTCCACCACGTCGCCGGTGCCCGAGACGATCAGCGAGACCTGCCGGTCGGCCACCGCCATCATCGCCTCCAGGCGCCTGAGGTAGCGGTCGGTGCGCCAGTCCTTGGCCAGCTCCACGCAGGCCCGCGCGAGCTGGCCGGGGTGCTGCTCCAGCTTGGCTTCCAACCGTTCAAAGAGCGCGAAGGCGTCGGCCGTGGCGCCGGCGAAGCCCGCGATCACCTCGCCCTTGGACAGGCGACGGACCTTCTTGGCGTTGGACTTCATCACCGTGTTGCCCAGGGTCACCTGGCCGTCGCCGGCCACGACCACGCGGTCGCCCTTGCGGACGGAAAGGATGGTGGTGCCGTGCAACGCCGGCGGCGCGCGTTCGCTCATATCGGGGGATCCCGCGGGGGCAAAGGGAAAGGGCAGCCCAGGGAATCTGGGCAGTTTCCCCCGCGCGTCAAGGGCGGCCGGCGCCGCGGGGCGCGGTCAGGCCCCGCCGAGCGAGACGTTCAGCTTCGCCAGCGCATCCTGGATCGGGATGAAGAAGTTGACGCCGGCGTTGAGCTCGCCGACCCCCGCATAGGACACCCCGACCACGTTGCCGGACCCGTCCACCAGGGGGCCGCCGCTGCTGCCGGGCAGGATCGCGACATCGGCCTGGATGTCCGTCATGTTGCGCCGGTTGGTGCGCACCTGGCTGACGATGCCGCGCGTCACCGTGCCGCTCAGCTTCTTGTCGATCGGCGTGCCGATGGCATAGACCTCCTCGGTCAATGTCACCGGCGCGCCGCGCAGGGGCAGGGCGGAGAAACCCGCCCCGTCCACCTTGACCAGCGCCACGTCGCGCGCGTCGTGCACGCGCATGACCTGGCCGAACATCGGACGCCCGTCCGCCAGGATCACCTTGACCGTCTGGCTGCCGCGCGCGACATGCGCGTTGGTCAGCACCCAGCCGTCGCTGGTGATGAAGAAGCCCGACCCGTGGCCGCGGCCCAGGTCGATCGTCACCGCGGCGCGCCGGACCGAATCGATATTGCCGGACAGAGGTCCCGACAGATTCCCCATGGCCGGCAGGGTCATCTTCTCCGCTGCGACCGGCGCCGCTGCCTGAATTGCCGGCGCGTCGGGCTTGCGCGCGATTGCCTCTCGGAACGTGGAGGACCGCATTAACTGGTCGGCGGCATCGCGATAGGCCAGAGCGATGAAGGTGACAAAGCCGAACTTGACTTCGTCCTTCGCGACATGGGTACCGACCGTCTCGATGCGAAGCGCGATCTTGTCTTCAAGCCTGGAATAGACTTCCCACGTAACCGAGACCGTCGTCTTGCCATCGTCGTAGCGATCGGGATTCCCCTCGTAGTATCCCCGGCAGCCCTCATATGCAATTCGCGAAATGACCGAGCCTACCGCATAGGTCGCCCGCACCGCCGAGGATTGCGGCGTGAACAGCGTGTCCGAGCTCTTGGCGACCGGCACGCCAGCTGCCCTGGCCGCGTCGAGGAAAATATCGTTGAATTCGCGGCTGCGTTCGTTGATCGCGCCCGTTTCCCATGCGATCGGCGCCTCCTTCCGGAATATCCTGCCGCAGACCGACCGACCGACCGAGTCGCCGTGCCGGATGTTTATCTTGTTCACCGCGAACTCGATCGGCTGCAATGAGGCATCAGGCGCCGGCGCGGCCGCCTGTACGACCGGCTTCGGCGGAGCGCTGCCGACGCATCCACCCGACAGGATTGCCAGCAGAACGACGCCCGCGCCCCTCGACCGGCGCGACCACGAATACGCTCCCATCGCAAGCTCCCCCCAGATGCCCGACGCGATATCTATTCTTAAGACGGATTTTATCCGGCCTCTACCACCGCGCCAAGCCCCTGTCCGCGCGGCCCGGTTCCTGCTAGAAGCTGCGTCGGAAGGAGTGGTGGACATGGCCGGACGGCAGGCGCGCGTGGAGCGCAGCACCAAGGAGACGAAGATCGCCGCTGCCGTGAACCTCGACGGCGCGGGGAAGTATTCGGTCAAGACCGGCATCGGGTTCCTGGACCATATGCTCGAGCAGCTCTCGCGCCATTCCCTGATCGACCTGGAGGTCGAGGCCAAGGGCGACCTGCACATCGACTTCCACCACACCACCGAGGACACCGGCATCGTGATCGGCCAGGCCGTGGCCAAGGCGCTGGGCGAGCGCCTGGGCATCAGGCGCTACGGCGACGCGCTGATCCCGATGGACGAGACGCTGACCCGCGTCGCGCTCGACGTGTCGAACCGGCCCTACCTGATCTGGAAGGTGAAGTTCACCAAGCCGAAGCTCGGCGAGATGGACACCGAACTGTTCAAGGAATGGTTCCAGGCCTTCGCCCAGGCCGCCGGCATTACGCTGCACGTCGAGAACCTTTACGGCGAGAACAGCCACCACATCGTCGAGAGCTGCTTCAAGGGCCTGGCGCGCGCGCTGCGCCAGGCGATCGAGCCGGACCCGCGCCAGGCCGGCGCGGTCGCCTCGACCAAGGGCGTGCTCTAGGCGATGCGCATGCGCCTCTATACCGTGCATGTGCCGCCCCGCGGCGCGGCGGCCGATGCCGTGCTGGTGAAAGAGGGCTTCTGCTGGCCGGCGCTGTTTTTCGGGCCGTTCTGGGCGGCCTGGCGCGGCATGTGGGCGTGGGCGGCGGGCTGGATCGCCGTTGTCGCGTGCCTCGGCCTGGTCGAGGCCGCTTGGCCGGGCGGGGCCGATGTGCTGGGCGTGATCGAGTTGGCAGGGATGGCGCTGTTCGCCGCCGAGGCCAACGAGCTGCGCCGTCGCCGCCTCGCGCGCCTTGGCCTGCGCGAGGCCGGCGTGGTGGGCGGGCCGGATCCGGACACGGCCGCGCGCCGCTTCATCGATCTCGCCGCCATCGGCGCGCATTGATCTTCCGCCATGGTCGAGACCGTCGCGATCGTCGACTACGGGTCGGGCAACCTGCGTTCCGCCGCCAAGGCGTTCGAGCGCGCGGCCGCCGGCACGCAGGCGCGCGTCGCGGTCACGGCCGACCCGCACGCGGTCCGGCGCGCCGATCGCATCGTGCTGCCGGGCGTGGGCGCCTTTGCCGACTGTATGAACGGGCTGACGGCGGTCGCCGGGATGCGCGACGCGCTGGAAGCGGCGGTGCATCGAAGCGGCCGGCCCTTCCTCGGCATTTGCGTGGGCATGCAGTTGATGGCCGAGCGCGGCGTGGAGTTCGGCACGCACGAGGGCCTGGGCTGGATCGCGGGCGAGGTTCGGGCGATCGAGCCCAAGGGCGGGCTCAAGGTGCCGCACATGGGCTGGAACGACGTCACGGCGCGGCCGGGCGAGGCGCTGTTCGAGGGACTCGCCGCGGGCGAGCCGATGTATTTCGTGCATTCCTACGCGCTCTACGCGCAGAATTCCGCCGACGTGGCGGCCACCGCCGACTATGGCGGGCCGATCACGGCCGCGGTGCGCCATGCCAACATGGCGGGCACGCAGTTCCATCCCGAGAAGAGCCAGGCCGCAGGCCTGCGCCTGATCGCCAATTTCCTGCGCTGGCGCCCGTGATCCTCTACCCCGCGATCGACCTGAAGGGCGGGCAGTGCGTGCGCTTGCTGCGCGGCGACATGGACAAGGCGACCGTGTTCAACAACGACCCCGGCGCCCAGGCCAGGCAGTTCGCCGAGGCGGGCTGCGCCTGGGTGCATGTCGTGGACCTGGACGGCGCTGTGAAGGGCAAGGCAGGCAACGCGCCGGCGGTCGCGGCGATCCTGGCCGCCGTCAAGGTGCCGGTGCAGCTCGGCGGCGGCATCCGCGACGACGCGGGGGTCGAGGCCTGGCTCGCGCGCGGCGTGGCGCGGGTGGTGCTGGGCACGGCGGCGCTGAAGGATCCGGAGCTGGTGCGCCGCTCCTGCCGCAAGTATCCGGGCAAGGTCGCCGTCGGCGTCGATGCGCGCCAGGGCAGGGTGGCCGTGGAGGGCTGGACCGAGACCAGCGACATCACGGTGGACGATCTGGCCGCGCGCTTCGCCGATGCCGGCGTGGCGGCGCTGATCTACACCGACATCGACCGCGACGGCGCGATGCAGGGGCCGAACGTGGCGGCGACGGCCGCGCTGTCGAAGAGCGCCGGAATGCCGGTGATCGCCTCGGGCGGGGTGTCGTCGCTCGACGACCTCAAGGCGCTGCGCCGCGCCGCGCCCCGGCTCGACGGGGTGATCTGCGGCCGCGCGCTCTATGACGGGCGGATCGATCTCAAGGCCGCGATCGCGGCGCTGGCAGGCTAGGATGCTGCGCGTACGCATCATCCCCTGCCTCGACGTCAAGGACGGGCGCGTGGTCAAGGGCGTGCGCTTCGTCGACCTGGTGGACGCCGGCGACCCGGTGGAGCAGGCGCGCGCCTACGACAAGGCGGGCGCGGACGAGCTGTGCTTCCTCGACATCACCGCCAGCCACGAGAACCGCGACACGCTGTTCGACGCGGTCAGCCGCACGGCCGAGCAGTGCTTCATGCCGCTGACGGTGGGCGGCGGGGTGCGCACGCTCGAGGATATCCGCAAGCTGCTGCTCGCCGGGGCGGACAAGGTGTCGATCAACACGACCGCCGTGAAAAACCCCGCCTTCGTCTCGCAGGCCGCGGAGAAGTTCGGCCGCCAGCTCGTGGTGGTGGCGATCGACGCCAAGCAGGTCGCGCACGGCCGCTGGGGCGTCTTCACCCATGGCGGGCGCAACGACACCGGACTCGACGCGGTGGAATGGGCCAAGCGCATGACGGCGGCCGGGGCGGGCGAGATCCTGCTGACCTCGATGGACCGCGACGGCACGGGCGACGGCTTCGACGTGGCGCTGACCCGCGCCATCGCCGACGCGGTCACGGTGCCGGTGATCGCCTCGGGCGGCGTCGGCACGCTCGACCATCTGGTCGCGGGCATCCGCGACGGGCACGCCTCGGCCGTGCTGGCGGCCTCGATCTTTCATTTCGGCCGCTTCTCGATCGCCGAGGCAAAGGCGCATCTGAAGGCCGCCGGCATTCCGGTGCGCGAAGCCGCGGGCCGAAGCGGGGGCTGAAATCTGTGGCAGTCGGGTTTCGGTTCTGCTACCGAATCCTTGTCGCAGCGGTTGAAGGGCCGAATCCCATGGGCGCAAGCAACGGCGACGTCGAGGTGCTGGACCGGCTGTTCCAGGCCATCGAGGACAGGCGCGGCGGCGATCCGACGATCTCGCGCACCGCCAAGCTGTTCTCGCAGGGACGCAAGAAGATCGCGCAGAAACTGGGCGAGGAGGCGATCGAGGCTGCGCTCGAGGGTGCGGCCGACAACCGCGAGAAGCTGATCGCCGAGAGCGCCGACCTGCTCTATCACCTGTTCGTCATGTGGGCGCAGTGCAACGTGAAGCCCGCGGACGTGTGGGCCGAGCTGCAGCGCCGCGAGGGCATCTCGGGCATCGCCGAGAAGCAGGCGCGCATCAAGGCGCCCACGCCCACCGCCCTCTAGCCCCCTCGTTCCGGAAGGC
>JADLEG010000054.1 GCA_020846275.1 Alphaproteobacteria bacterium | reverse complement strand
TCTCCCCGCTGAATCGTCGAGGAATTTTAATGTTTGCCGCCATCGCCAAGCGGCTGTTCGGCTCCGCCAACGACCGCTTCATCAAGTCGCTGGGCAAGACCGTCGCCGAGATCAACGCGCTGGAGCCTTCGCTGGAGCCGCTCTCCGACGAGGCACTGGCCGCGCGCACGGTGGAACTGCGCGACCGGCTGGCGAAGGGCGAGACGCTGGACGACATCCTGCCCGACGCCTTCGCGACGGTGCGCGAGGCGGCCAAGCGCGCGCTTGGCCAGCGCCATTTCGACGTGCAGATGATGGGCGGCATCGTGCTGCACCGGGGCATGATCTCGGAGATGAAGACCGGTGAAGGCAAGACGCTGGTCGCCACGCTGCCGGTCTACCTCAATGCGCTGGAAGGCGGCGGGGTGCACGTCGTCACCGTCAACGACTACCTGGCCAGGCGCGACTCGGAGTGGATGGGCCGCGTCTACACGCGCCTGGGGCTTACCGTCGGCTGCATCGTGCACGGTCTCGACGACGACCAGCGGCGCGCCGCCTATGCCTGCGACGTGACCTACGGCACCAACAACGAGCTGGGCTTCGACTACCTGCGCGACAACATGAAGTTCCGGCTGACCGACATGGTGCACCGGCCGTTCCACTACGCGATCGTCGACGAGGTCGACTCGATCCTGATCGACGAGGCCCGCACGCCGCTGATCATCTCGGGTCCCGCCGAGGACAGCTCCGACCTCTACCGTCGAGCCAATGCGCTGATCCCGCAGCTCACCGCCGAGGACTTCGAGAAGGACGAGAAGCAGCGCACCGTCGCGCTGACCGAGGCGGGCGCGATCAAGATCGAGAACTTGCTGCGCGACGCCGGCCTCTTGAAGGGCGACAACCTCTACGACATCGAGAACGTCAGCCTGGTCCATCACGCCAGCCAGGCGCTGCGCGCGCACAAGCTGTTCACGCGCGACGTCGACTACATCGTCAAGAGCGACAAGGTGGTGATCATCGACGAGTTCACCGGCCGCATGATGGAGGGAAGGCGCTATTCAGACGGCCTGCACCAGGCGCTGGAAGCCAAGGAAGGCGTGACGATCCAGAACGAGAACCAGACGCTGGCCTCGATCACCTTCCAGAACCTGTTCCGGATGTATCCCAAGCTGGCCGGCATGACCGGCACCGCGATGACCGAGGCCAGCGAGTTCCACGACATCTACAGGCTCGAAGTCATCGAGATCCCGACCAACCTGGAGTGCGTGCGCAAGGATTCCGATGACGAGGTCTATCGCACCAAGCGCGAGAAATACGACGCGATCGTGAACCAGATCGTCGAATGCAATGCGCGCAACCAGCCGGTCCTGGTCGGCACGGTCAGCATCGAGAAGTCGGAAGAGCTGTCCGAGCTCTTGAAGAAGCGCAAGATCAAGCACCAGGTGCTGAACGCGCGCTTCCACGAGCAGGAGGCGCTGATCATCGCCCAGGCCGGCCGCGCCGGCGGGGTCACGATCGCCACCAACATGGCCGGCCGCGGCACCGACATCCAGCTCGGCGGCAATGTCGAGATGCGCCTGAAGCTGGAGCTGCCGCCCGACGCCGACGAGAGCACGCGCGCGGCGCGCGAAGCGCCGATCCGCGCCGAGGTGGCCAAGGAGAAGCAGGAAGTTCTGGCCGCGGGCGGGCTGTACGTGCTCGGCACCGAGCGCCACGAGAGCCGCCGCATCGACAACCAGCTGCGCGGCCGCGCGGGCCGCCAGGGCGATCCCGGCGCGTCGAAGTTCTTCGTGTCGCTGGAAGACGACCTGATGCGCATCTTCGGCTCGGAGCGCATGGATTCGATGCTGCGCCGCCTGGGGCTGAAGGAAGGCGAGGCGATCGTCCATCCCTGGATCAACAAGGCGCTGGAGAAGGCGCAGCAGAAGGTCGAGGCGCGCAACTACGAGATCCGCAAGCAGCTGCTGAAGTTCGACGACGTCATGAACGACCAGCGCAAGGTCATCTACGAGCAGCGCAAGGAGATCATGGACGCCAGCGACGTGTCGCAGACCATCGCCGACATGCGCCACGAGACCATCGCCGGCATCGTCGCCAAGGCGATCCCCGAGAACGCCTATGCCGAGCAGTGGAACGTCGACCAGCTGCACGAGGAATGCCTGCGCATCCTGAACCTGGACCTGCCGATCAAGGACTGGGCCAAGGAGGAAGGCATCGCCGACGCCGAGATCCGCGAGCGCATCACCGAGGCCGCCGACCGCAAGATGGCCGAGAAGGCCGCCAACTACGGCCCGGAGATCATGCGGCTCGCCGAGAAGAGCCTGCTGCTGCAGATCCTGGACCAGCAGTGGAAGGAGCACCTGCTGCACCTCGACCAGCTCCGCCAGGGCATCAACCTGCGCGCCTACGGCCAGCGCGACCCGCTGAACGAATACAAGCGCGAAGCCTTCGGCATGTTCGAGGAGATGCTGAATCACCTGCGCGAGACGGTCACCGGCGTGCTGATGCATGTCGAGCTCAGGGTCAATGCGCCCGAGGCCGTGATGCAGCCGGTGGCCCAGCCGATGCAGGAAGTGCATCCCACGGCCGACCCGCTGGGCGGCCTCGCCGACGAGGCGCCGGCGCCGCTCAACGGCGGCGAGGAACCGCGCCGCCAGCGTCCGGTCACCAGCCGCAAGGGCGCGTCGAGCGGCAACGGCGTGGACCCCAACGATCCCGCTAGCTGGGGCCGGGTGTCGCGCAACGCCGCCTGCCCCTGCGGCTCGGGCAAGAAGTACAAGCACTGCCACGGCGCGGTGGCGCAGGAAACGGCCGGCGCGCGCTGACCCCTCGCGTTCGCGCCGGGCCTTGCCGGCGCTTCCGGAACAGCGGATGGTCGAAGGCCGGGCCGATATGGCGGTCGAACAGGACCTGCTGCTCCGCCATGCTGCGCGCCTCGAGCAGCCGCTCCGGCGCGCCGCCCTCCAGCCGCCCCAGCAATGCGCGAAGCCGATGAAGCGCCCCAGCAGCCCGTAGCGGTAGAAGCCGGCGGAACCAGAACGAGAAGGCCCGCTGCTGCACGCCCGGCAGGCTTGCGGCCGGGTCGGATTCAACCGCCTCGGCGATCATGCGATGGGACATCGGCGAAAACACTTCGACCAGTGACCGGTACGAGGCAGCACTAGCATAGGAATTCCAATACTTCCGCAGCTCGCAGCTTCGACAGTAAAGATAATATCCGCAAAATAAAGCCGTCACGATCAAGCAATCATTGCCGGCGAGACTGCGGGGTCCGGGCTCAGCCCATCCCCTTGCGGCCCATGGCGAGGAAGCGTTCGCGCCGGCGCTGGCGGAGCATGCCGCCCTCGACGCCCACCAGGTCGTACAACGCGCGATCGACCGCGACGCCGACCGCATCGACCATCGCCGCCTTGTCGCGATGCGCGCCGCCCAGCGGCTCCTCGACGATGGCGTCGATCACGCCCAGGCGCAGAAGATCCTGCGCCGTGAGCTTGAGCGCCTCGGCCGCCTCCTTCGCCTTGTCGGCGCTGCGCCAGAGGATCGAGGCGCAGCCCTCGGGCGAGATCACCGAATAGATCGCGTGCTCGAGCATCAGCACGCGGTCGCCGGCGGCGAGCGCGATGGCGCCGCCCGACCCGCCCTCGCCGATCACCACGCTGACCACGGGCACGCGCGCGTCCAGGCAGGCTTCGATCGAGCGCGCGATCGCCTCGGCCTGGCCGCGCGCCTCGGCCTCGACGCCGGGATAGGCGCCGGGCGTGTCGACCAGCGTCAGCAGCGGCAACTTGAACCGCTCGGCCAGTTGCATCAGCCGGCGAGCCTTGCGATAGCCCTCGGGCCGCGCCATGCCGAAATTGCGCTTCACGCGCTCCTCGGTCGTCGCCCCCTTCTCGTGGCCCAGCACCATGACGCTGCGGCCGCGGAAGCGGCCGATTCCGCTCACGATCGCCAGGTCCTCGGCGAAGGCGCGGTCGCCGGCCAGCGGGGTGAACTCCTCGATCAGCCCGGACACGTAGTCGATCGCGTGCGGCCGCTCGGGATGGCGCGCGACCTGCACCTTCTGCCACGGCGTCAGCCGCGCATAGGCCTGGCGGAGCTGGCGGTCCACCTTGGCCTGCAGCTTGGTCACCTCGTCGGCGATCGACAGGTCGCCGGACTTGGAGAGGTGGCGCAATTCCTCGATCTTGCCCTCGAGCTCGGCGACCGGCTTCTCGAAATCGAGGAAATGGCGGCTGGGCCGCCGGCCGTTGCCGGCCGCGTTCCCGTTGGCGTTGCCGTCGGTGGGCTGCGGCTGGATGTCAGCGGGCATGGTCGCCAATCTGGTCGGCCTTCTGGACCAGCACCTGGGCCTGGCGGATCGAGGCGATGTCGATCAACTTGCCGTCCAGCGCGACCGCCCCCTTGCCCTCCTTCTGCGCCGTTTCCATGGCGGCCAGGATGCGCCGGGCCTTCGCCACCTCGGCCTCGGAGGGGCTGAACAACTCGTTGGCCAGCGCCACCTGGCTGGGATGGATCGCCCACTTGCCCTCGCAGCCCAGCACGGCCGCGCGCTTGGCGTGCGCGCGGAACCCGTCGGGGTCGGAGAAATCGCCGAACGGCCCGTCGACGGCGCGCAGCCCATGGGCGCGCGCCGCCACGATCATCCGCGCGGTGGCGTAGTGGTACATGTCGCCCCAGTGCGTCTGGCGCGCGCCGGTGGCGTCCTTGTCGGTCAGGATCACGTAGTCGGGATTGGCGCCGCCGATCGAGGTGGTGCGCGCCTTGGTCGAGGCGGCGTAGTCGGCCGAGCCGAAATGCAGCGATTCGTTGCGCTTGCTGGCCGCCGCGATGGCATTGATGTTGGCCATGCCCAGCGCCGTCTCGATGATCAGCTCGAAGCCGATGCGCCGGATCCAGCCCTTGGCCTGCTCGATCTGCGTCACCAGCATGTCGAGCGCATAGACATCGGCCGCGGTCCCGACCTTGGGGATCATGATCAGGTCCAGCCGGCTGCCGCCGCCCTCCACCACCTCGATCACGTCGCGGTACATGTAGGGAGTGTCGAGCCCGTTGATGCGCACCGAGACGGTCTTGTCGCCCCAGTCGACCTCGTTCAGCGCCTGGACGATGTTGCGGCGGGCCTGCGGCTTGTCGTCGGGCGCGACGGCATCCTCGAGGTCGAGGAAAATGACGTCCGCCGCCGAGCGGGCCGCCTTGGCGAACAGCTCGGTGCGGCTGCCGGGAACCGCCAATTCGCTGCGGTTCAGCCGCTCGCGCGCCTGACCAACGGTGGTGAAGCTCATCCCCTGCCCCGCTGCGGATACGGGTTGCTGCACTGCGAAAGAACGGGGGCGACACTAGCCGCCCCGGCGGGGAAGTCAACCGCGTCCGCCGCCCCGTCTGGCCAGGGGGTGATGGTCGCGGACCGTGCGGACGAGGCGTTCCTTGACCACGTGGGTATAGATCTGGGTGGTGGCGATATCGGCATGGCCCAACATCTTCTGCACGCTCCGCAGGTCCGCGCCGTGGTCCAGCAAATGGGTGGCGAAGGCATGGCGCAGCACGTGCGGGCTGACCTTGGCGGGCTTGATCCCGGCCTTCGCCGCCAGTTCCTTCAATAGCTGGCCCAGGCGATGGCGCGTCAGGTGGCCGCCGCCGCCGCGCGACGGGAACAGGTAGGGCGACTCGGGGCGCGGGCCCGCCGTCTTGCCCCGGGCTATGAAGCCCTCGCGCACGTCGCGATAGGCGGCCACCGCCCGGCGCGCGGGCTCGCCCAGCGGGACCATGCGCTCCTTGCCGCCCTTGCCGCGCACCAGGATCGCCGGGCGGTCGGCAGCGACCGCGGCCAGCGGCAGCGCCACCAGCTCGGACACGCGCATCCCGGTGGCGTAGAGCAGCTCCAGCGCGGCGGCCAGCCGCAGCCCCTCGGGCCCCTGCCATTTCGCGGCGGCCTCGATCAGCGCCATGACCTCGGCCTCGTCCAGCGCTTTCGGCAGAGGCCTGCCAAGGCTGGGCGCGTCCAGCGCGGCGGTCGGGTCGTCCGTGCGCTGGCCCTCGCCCAGGCGGAAGCGATAGAACTGCCTGAGCGCCGACAGGCGCCGCGCCTGGGTGCGCGCGGACATGCCCTGGCGGGCGAGGTGGCGCAGATAGGCGCGCAGCCCCTCGGTATCGGCGTCGGCAAGAGCGGCACGGCGACGCTTCAGGAACGCCTCGGCATCGGCGAGATCGCGGCGATAGGCGGCAAGCGTGTTCTCGGCCGCCCCCCGCTCCGCGGCCATCATCTCCAGGAACGCCTCGGCCGCCGGCGGGAGAGACAGGCCCGCGGGGGGACGGCCCCTCATCGACGCGGTCCTCGTCCTTCGAGAGGGGGATCGCGATTATTCGCTTCGTCCTGAGCCTGTCGAAGGATGAGCTTGTGGCGGATCGTGACCGTCATACGCGCTAGCCGCGCGGCCGGCTGTCGGTCGCCAGAATCCCGAACAGCACGTGGTCGGTCCACCGTCCATTGATCTTCAGGTATTCGCGCGCCAGGCCTTCCTCGCGGAAGCCGCACTTCTTCAGAAGGCCGCGGCTGGCGATGTTGTTCGGCAGACAGGCAGCCTCGACGCGATGCAGGCCCAGCCGGTCGAAGGCGAAATCGAGCGCGCATTCCACCCCCTCGGTCATCAGCCCCTGGCGCGCATGGGGCGCGCCCAGCCAGTAGCCGAGGGTCGCGGTCTGGGCGACGCCGCGCCGGACCGAGCCGAGCGTGATGCCGCCCAGCAGCGCGTCGTCGGTCCGCCGCACCAGGAAGAACCCGTAGCCGGTCTCCTCGCGCCATTCCTGCGCGGCGCGCCGGATACGTCGGCGGAAGGAATCGCGGGTCAGCGCGTCGCGCGGCCAGCTCGGCTCCCACGGCGTCAGGAAGCCGCGGCTCTGGTTGCGCAGGGCGGCCCATTGCTCGTAGTCGCCGGTGCGCGGCCGGCGCAGGTAGAGCCGGCTGGCGACGGCGAGCGCGGCGGTCGGCGGATCGCCGAACGCCCGCTCCCACAGCGATGACAGAACCAGCGAGCCGCTCAAGCCCGCCCCCCCGTCAGTTCAGCCGCGCCGCGACGGCGGCATAGTCGTCTACGCGCTTGATCGGCCCCAGCGCGGCCATCGTCAGCGGCGTGGCCAGCATGCGGCGCATCACCCGTGTCACCGCGCCGGCGTCGACCGCCTCGATGCGCGCGACGATCTCGGATGTCGGTATCGGGCGGCCGAACACGATCAATTGCTGCGCAAGCTGCTCGCAGCGCGACGAGGTGCTCTCCAGCGCCATCAGCGTGCCGGCCTTCAGCTGCGCACGGGCGCGCGCCACCTCCTCTTCCGTGACCTTGTCCGCGACCTTGACCACCTCCTCGGCGACCACCGGCAGAAGTTCCCGCACTTCCTTCTCGCCGGTGCCGGCGTAGATGCCGAACACGCCGCCATCGCGCATCGAACTGGCGAAGCTGTAGATCGAATAGACCAGCCCGCGCTTCTCGCGCACCTCCTGGAACAGGCGCGAGGACATGCCACCGCCGAGCACGGTCGACATGACCTGCAGCGGATAGAAATCCTTGTCGTGGTGGCCGAGGCCCTCGAAGCCCAGCACCAGGTGGATCTGGTCGAGCGCGCGGTGCTCGCGATGCTCGCCGCCGCGGTATTGCGCCGTGTCGCGCGGCTGCTTCGCGGCCTTGGGCAGGCGGTCGAATTTCTCCTCGGCGAGCCGGACCAGCCTGTCGTGCTGCACGTTCCCCGCCGCCGCCAGCACCAGGTTGCCGGGCGCATAGTGCCCGGCGAGGAATTCGCGCACCGTGTCGCGCTTCATGCGCTTGACCACGGAGGCGCGCCCCAGCACCGGCCGTCCCACGCCCTGGCGCGGAAAGGCCGCGGCCTGGAAGTGGTCGAAGATGATGTCGTCGGGCGTGTCGTTGGCCTGGCCGATCTCCTGCAGGACCACCGCCCGCTCGCGCCTCAACTCCTGCGGGTCGAACAGCGAATGCTGCAGGATATCGGCGATCAGGTCGACCGCGAGCGCGAGGTCGCCCTTCAGCACCCGTGCGTAGTAGGCGGTCTGTTCGCGCGCCGTGTAGGCGTTCATGTGCCCGCCGACATTCTCGATCTCCTCGGCGATCGCGCTGGCGCTGCGCCGGCGCGTGCCCTTGAAGACCATGTGCTCCAGCAGATGCGCCACCCCGTTGACCGGCGCGGGCTCGTCGCGCGTGCCGACATCGCACCATACGCCGACGGTCGCCGATTCCACCGTGCCGATATGGTCGGTGGCGACGCGCAGGCCGTTCTTCAGCGTCGTGACCCGCACGCTCATGCCGCGCTCCGCTTGCCGTCGCGCGCCCCGCCGCGCGCCAGGATGAATTCGCGCAGCGCGCCCAGGTCGTTGGGCAGGCGCATGCAGCGCTCCTCGCGCGCGTAGAGGTCCTTCAGGCGGTCCGGCAGCGCGGGCCGCCGGCCGATCGCCTGCTCGACCGCGTCGGGGAACTTGGCGGGATGCGCCGTGGCAAGCGCCACGACCGGCAGGTCGCGCGGGCATTGCGCCGCCCGCCCCGCCGCCACGCCGATCGCGCTGTGCGGGTCCAGCACCTCGCCCGAGGCCTTGAACTCGCGCGCGATGATCGCCTTGGTCTCGTCGTCGTCGTAGCGCGTCGCGCCGAACAGCGCCTGGGCGCGCTTCAGCCGCGCGGCACCGACATCCAGCCGCCCGTCGGCGCGGAAGGACTGCATCGCCTTGGCAGTCGCCGCGCCGTCGCGATCGTAGAGGTCGAACAGCAGGCGCTCGAGGTTGCTGGAAACCTGGATGTCCATGCTGGGGCTGAGCGTCGGATGCACGGTGCCGATCGCCATCGCGCCGGTGTCGAAGAAGCGGGTCAGGATGTCGTTGCGGTTGGAGCCGATGATCAGCCGCTCGATCGGCAGGCCGATCGCGCGCGCGGCGTAGGCCGAGTAGACATTGCCGAAATTCCCCGAGGGCACGGCGACGGCGAGCCTGCGCTCCGGCGCGCCAAGGGACAGCGCGGCATGGGCATAGTAGGCGACCTGGGCCACGATCCGCGCCCAGTTGATCGAGTTGACCGCCGACAGCCCGACCCGGTCGCGGAAGGCCAGGTCGTTGAACAGGCCTTTCAGCAGGTCCTGGCAGTCGTCGAAGCTGCCGTCGACGGCGATGTTGTGCACGTTGGCCGACAGCACCGTGGTCATCTGCCGGCGCTGCACCTCGGACACGCGGCCAAAGGGATGCAGCATGAAGACGTCGAGGCTGGGCCGGTCGCGGCAGGCCTCGATCGCCGCCGAGCCGGTATCGCCGGAGGTGGCGCCGACGATGGTGCAGCGCTGGCCGCGCTGGGTCAGCACGTGGTCGAACAGCAGGCCCAGCAGCTGCAGCGCGAAGTCCTTGAAGGCGAGCGTGGGTCCGTGGAACAGCTCCATCAGCCACAGCCCCGCGTCCATCTGCTTCAGGGGCGCGATGGCGGGGTGATCGAACCCGCGATAGGCCTGGGCGGTCAGCCGCTCCAGGGTGGCTTGGTCGATCGTGCCGCCGACGAAGGGCCGGATCACCCGTGCGACCAGCTCGGGATAGGCCAGGCCGCGCATCGCCCGCCAATCGTCGGCGGTGAAAACCGGCCAGGAATCAGGGACATAGAGCCCGCCATCGCGGGCGAGGCCGGCGAGCAGGACTTCATCGAACGCGAGAGCCGGGGCGGCGCCCCGGGTGCTGACATAGCGCACCGGCAACAGACCTTTCGTCAGGGAAAGCCTAGAGTAGCGGCCGATGCAGCCCGGCCGCAACCCGGGCGGCATGACGCCCTGGCATGCCCCGCGCCCGATTGCGCCGGGGCAGCCGGTCTCCGCACGGTCGTCAGTCGCCGTCCGCCCCGATCTCGGCGGCCTGGGCGGCGCGCACGCGGGCCTCGGCCGCCCGCACCTCGCGCCGGCGCAATACCTCGTAGAAGACACCGGCCAGGATCGTGAACCCGACCATCACGAAGGCCAGCGCGTTGAGCGACGGCGTGGTGCCCGAGCGGATCTTGCCGGCGATGAACATCGTCAGCGTGATGTCGTTGCCGATCGTGAACAGCGTGGTGTTGAAGTTCTCGAACGACTGCAGGAAGGCGAGCGTCGCCGCCGACAGGATCGCCGGGCGCATGTAGGGCACGAAGATGGTGCGGAACACCTGGGCGGGCGTCGCGCCCAGGTCCAGCGCCGCCTCCTCGAGCGTGCGGTCGAAGCGCGCGAGTCGCGCCATGAAGATCAACATGCAGTAGGCGGCGATGAAGCTGGTCTGGCCCAGCACCGAGAGCTGCCAGCGTCCGCCGATGTGGAAGCGCGTATCCCAGAAGATCAGCGTCGACAGGCCGATGACGACGCCGGGCATCAGCACCGGCGACACCAGCACCGCATAGATCAGCGATTGCCCGGGCACGCGCAGCCGGCTCATGAACAAGGCGCCCGCCAGGCCCAGCGGGACGGCCAGCACGATCACCCAGAAGCCGATGATCACGCTCTTGATCACCGAATTCCACATCCGCTCGTCGTTCCACATGTCGGCGAACCAGCGCAGCGTGAATCCCTTCCACGGCGTCAGGGTCGGAATGCGGCTGTCGTTGAACGTGACCAGCATCATGTAGACGAGCGGCAGGAACAAATAGAGGAAGAACAGCGCCAGGAAGATGCCGACGAACAGGTTCAGCACCTGGTCGGAGGTGAGCCAGGGCCGGGTCGCCGCGGCCGGCATGCTGAGGCTGGCCGCGGTCATCGCGCGATGTCCTTCAGGGTGACGCGGAAGATCGCCATCATCAGCAGGATGAACAGCAGGCACATCACGACCAGCGAGAAGGCATAGGCCGCACCGAGATTCCAGTTGATCGCGTCGAACTGCAGGTAGATCAGCTTGGTGAACCAGATCGCGCGCGTGCCGCCCAGAAGTTCGGGCACGATGTAGGAGCCCGCCGCCAGCATGAAGGTCACGATGCAACCCGATGCGATGCCGGGCTTGGAATGCGGGATCACGATGTCCCAGTGGATGCGCCAGAACGGCGCGCCGAGGTCGCGCGCGGCATCGACCTGGTTCGGGTCAAGGCTTTCCATCGTGCTGTAGAGCGGGAATATCATGAACAGGATGTAGGCGTAGACCAGGCCGACCTGCACCCCGAAATCCGTGTTGGTGAAGGCGATCGGATCGTCCGTCAGCCCCAGGTTCATCAGCATCGTGTTGATGAAGCCGTAGCGCGCCAGCAGCAGCTGCCAGGCGAAGGTGCGCAGGATCTCGTTCACCCAGAACGGGATCAGGAGGCCGATCATCAGGATGCCGACCCAGCCGGACCTGCCCGACCGCACCAGGATGAAGGACAGCGGATAGCCGATCAGCAGCGCGATGATCGTGACCAGGATGCTGGAATACATCGTCTTGCTGAACACCTTCCAGTTCAGCTCGTCGGTGAAGACCTTGGCGAAATTGGCGACCGTGTAGACGTCCTTGGGGCCGCCCACGTCGGCCGGGTTCGGCAAATAGGGGTGGAAGGCCATGTCGACCATCAGCAGCATGGGCCCGGCGATCAGCATCAGCGCCCAGAACGCCACGCCGAACAGGATGGCGCCGACGCCCGCCGCGCCGAAGCGCTGCAGCGCCTCCTTCACGCGGGGCCTCCGGCACCATGCGCGGCGCCGTAGGGCGGCAGCAGGATCGCATCGTCGGGCGAGAAGGCGACACGACGGCGTTCGCCGCGCGACACCCGCGGCGTTGCGCCGTCGTTGGTCAGGGTGACGGTGATCGGCCGCGCATCGCCCTGGTTGGCGAGCAGAATATTGGCGACCGGCCCTTCGAATACGCCGTCCAGCACCTGGCTCTCCAGCGCGTTGTCACTGCCGTTCGCGCCGTTCTGCCCCGCCAAGTGGACGCGCTCGGGCCGCACGAACAGCACCGCCTCCTCGCCCGGCTTCATGCCGCGCGGGTTGGCTGCGCGCAACCGGCCGAACGGCGTATCGATCGCGCCATAGCCGTATTCGGCGGCGGTCACCTTGCCGCCGATCGCGTTGTTCTCGCCCACGAAGGCGGCGACGAAGGCGGTTTGCGGGCTGTTGTAGATCTCGGTCGAGGTACCGATCTGCTCGATGCGTCCCTGGCTCATGACCGCCACGCGGTCGGACATCGCCAGCGCCTCGCCCTGGTCGTGGGTGATGTAGATGAAGGTGACGCCGGTGCGGCGCTGCAGCGCGCGCAGCTCCTGGCGCATGTGCTGGCGCAGCTTGAGATCGAGCGCCGACAGCGGTTCGTCGAGCAGCAGCACCTTGGGCTCGACCGCCAGCGCGCGCGCGATCGCCACGCGCTGCTTCTGCCCGCCCGACAATTCGTCGATGCGCTTGTCGCCGTAGCCCTTGAGCGCGATCAACTCGAGCATCCGGTCGACGACCTGCCGGCGCTCGGTCTTGCCGACGCCGCGCACCATCAGCCCGTAGCCGATGTTGTCGGCAACCGACATCAGCGGGAACAAGGCCAGGTTCTGGAAGATCAGCGCGGTCGGCCGCTTGTTGGGGCCGATGCCGTTGAGGTCGCGCCCGCCCAGCCGGATCACGCCCGCGCTGGGGTCGATGAAGCCGGAGATCATGCGCAGGATCGTCGTCTTGCCGCAGCCCGAGGGGCCGAGGAAACTGAAGAACTCGCCCTGCGGCATGGTCACGGTGACGCCGTGCACCGCGGTGAAATCGCCGAATTTCTTGACGACGTCGATCAGTTCAAGGTCGTTCGCCATCCCGCCCCCTGCCTGACGTGGCGACGCAATGCATGCAAGTTCCGGTCCGCCGGTGGAAAGGCAGCGGAGCGCCCGGCCGACCGGGCGCCCCGCCTTCCTTCAAATCGGCCGCGCCAGCGTCAGGCGGCCTGCAGCTTGGCGGCGAACTCCTGGCGCTTGGCGATGAACCAGGGCTTCTCTTCGCCCTGGAACCACAGCTTGTCGATCGCGTCGCCCGGATAGGCTTCGCTGAAGTTGCGCTGGTAGTTCGGGTTGGTGTGCTTCTCGGCACCGATGACGATGCTGTTGTAGCCCGTCTCGTTCGCCATCAGCCCGCCGACCTCCGGCTGCAGCGCCCACTGCATGTACTCGTAGGCCTGCTCCAGGTTCTTGGCGCCCTTGGTGATCGACAGCGTGTCGCACCAGGTCAGCGCGCCTTCCTTCGGCGCCAGGTACTTGATCGGATCGCCTTCGTTGCGCATCGTGTTGGGCGGCCCGTCCCAGGTCTGGCCGATCACGCAGCCTTCCTGGCGATAGGCGACGACCGTGTCGTTCGTGCCCTGCCAGAACTTGCCGATCTGCGCCTTGTTCTTGATCGAGTGCTCCAGCGCCATGCCGTAGTACTTCACCATCGTGGCTTCGTCCTCGTAGGACTTCTTCATCGACCCGGCCGGGATGTCGCCCTTGCCTTCCATCCACAGGCCGGTGCCGAGCATGATCGAACGCGGACGGCACACCATCTTGCCCTTCCACCTCGGATCCCACAGGTCGCCGAAGCTGGCCTTGCCGTATTCCAGGTTCATCGCCTTGGTGCTGAACGTCAGCGCCTCGGTGCCCCACTTGTAGGGCATGCAGTAGTACTTGCCGTCGCGCTGCGCGCCCTGGTCGGCGGGCAGGCGCTGGAAGGTCTTCTGCACGTTGTTGACGGTCTTGATCTTGCCCCAGTCCACCGGCTGGATGTTGCCGGCATCGATATGGGCGCCGACCCAGGTGACCGTCGGCGTGCACATGTCGAAGCCCTCGCCGCGGGCGGCGCGCAGCTTGTTGAGCTGGGTTTCGTTCGAGTCGAACAGGGTGACGTTGATCTTGATGCCCGTGTCCTTGGTGAACTTGTCCATCAAGGCCTTGGGCGCGTAGTCCTCCCAGGTGAACCAGTTCAGCTCGCCCGAGGACGAGCGCGCGTCGCGCACGAACCACGGCCCAACCGAGGCCACGGCGCCGGCCGCCACGGCCCGCTGCAGCACGGACCGGCGCGTCACGGTCTTCTTGTCGAAAATGATCATCCTTTGTCTCCTCTGTTGCGGTTCGACGGTTGCCTTCCCTGTGGGCGGCTTGGGCCGCGCCACTTGACGAAACTATATTGCAAAGCCCGTGCCTGCGCCATTGAGGGGCCCTGCTCTCGCAGCGCCTCAGCCCGCACGCAGCCGCGGTCGCCAGCCGGAATCATAGGCGGCGACCCCGTCCCGCGCCATGTCCTGGAAGCCTTTCAGCGCGTGCTCGTGCTTTGGCGACAAACGGCCGCGATCGTAGACGCCGGTGTTGAGGTTGCGTTGCACCCAGGTGACGACCGCAATGTCCTCGCTGACGATCTCGATCGCCCAGTCGGTGATGCGGTCGCGCTCGGCCTTGGTCGCCGGCGACAGGTCCTCGAACAGGTACCAGTTGCTGTGAAGCATCCGCCCAGGGCCCAGCGCGTCGATGGTGGCGATCGAGGCGCCCCAGTCGTAGAGGTTCAGCATCAGCACCGGGAAGCGGTAGAAATAGAGCCCCTGGGTCAGGCCGTCGTCGCGCCGCGGACCGTAGAGGTAGAAGAACTCCTCGCGACGGTGGACATCGATCATGTACTGGCTGACGTCGATCGCGGCGCACAGGCCGGGATGCATCAGCTCGAGATGGTAGCCCTCGAGGTAGTTGTCGCCATAGGCCTTCCAGTCCACCGCCACGTCGCGCAGCTTGTCGCGATAGAAGCGGTAGCGCTCCAGGGGATAGTCCTTCGCCATCGCCGCGATCGGGCCCAGCCAGTCGACCAGCGCCGGCGCATCGAGGTCGAAGCAGACGAAGATCAGCCCTTTCCAGGTCTCGGTACGGACCGGAAAAAGATGCATTGCGCCGGTATCGAGGCCCGGATCGTCGCCGAAATCGCGCGCGCGGATCAGCTTGCCGTCGCCGTCGTAGGACCAGCCGTGATAGGGGCAAACCAGCGACTTGGAATGGCCGACCCCGTCAGGCACCAACTGGGCCGCGCGATGGCGGCACACATTGTGGAAGCCGCGCAGTCTGCCGTCGCGCCCGCGCAGCACGACAATAGGGAAACCGGCCAGCACGCCCGCGAAATAGTCGCCGGGATCGGGCAGCCGGCTTTCATGCGCGAAGAGCTGCCAGTGGCGGTGGAAAATCGCCGTCCGTTCCTTGGCGAAGATCGCCGGATCCGCGTACCAGGCGGCGGGCAGCGTGTCGCCCAACGGCGCCGCTGCGCCCAGCCCCTGGCGGACCGGCAGATCGTTCATGAAGTCCCCTGTAAAACGCTATTTCGTATTGTTATGCGGGCTGGGTAATTGTGCCTACCCTCGCCGGGAGATGTCAAAGGGGAATGACGCGGCAAGCGGCCGCGCCTCAAGCGTTGATCGCCGTGGCGCCCAGCACGATCAGCCCCACCGCCAGCCAAAGTCGCAGCGGCGGCTGCTCGTCCAACAGGAACCGCGCGATCAGGACGGTGAAGACGGTCGTCAGTTCGCGCAGGGCCGCGACCGAGGCGAAGGTGCCGAGCGACAGCGCCCATACCACCGCCCCGTACCCGGCCGCGGTCACCACCCCGCTGGCGACGCCGCGCCGCCAGTTCCGCCGCCATGCCCGCTCCAGGGCGCCCCGCCTGAGGAACCCGACGATCGCCACGATCGGCAGGCCGCCCAGGAAGAACAGCCACGCGACGTAGCCCAGCGGCTCCGGCGAGCGCCTTGCCCCCAGCCCGTCCGCCAGCAGGTAGGCGGCCACCGCAAGGCCGGTCAGCGCCGCGTAGAGGGCCGGCCGGCGGGTTTCGGGCCGGACCCAGGCGGCCGGGTCGGCAGCCGCCAAGATGCCCGCGAAGAGCAGCAGCAGCCCCAGCAGCTTGGCCGTCGCCAGCCCCTCGCCGGCCGCCAGGATGGCAAACGCCACGATGATCGTCAGCGAAGTGCCGCGCATGACCGGGTAGACCAGCGACAGGTCGCCGTCACGATAGGCCTCGACGATGGTGAAGTAATAGGCGGTCTGCGCCAGGACCGACACCGCCAAGCAGCCCCAGGCCGCCGGCGGTGGCGGCGCCACGAAGGGCAGCGCCGCCAGCGCAAGGGCGGCCGCCACGCCGCCCGTCATGGCGCCCACGACCAGCCGGTCCTCGCCGGTCTTGATGATCGTATTGTAGGCAGCGCTGAGCAGCGCCGCACAGATCACCAGCAGCGCGGCCAGCGCGCTCGGCGTCATCGGCCAGTCCTAGAAGTCGCGGATCTTGGTCCCGTTGAGCTCGGCCAGGATGCCCGGCAGCACGGGCAAATAGCGTTCGCCATGGCCGCGCGCGTTGCAGAGCTGCAGCCACTGGTTCACCGCCTGGCCGATGAACGAGGCGACCTGCGCCTGCTCGGCCAGCTTGTTGTAGAAGCGCAGGTCCTTGCCGGCGATGCGCAGCG
>JADLEG010000053.1 GCA_020846275.1 Alphaproteobacteria bacterium | reverse complement strand
GTGTCGGAAATCCTGCTGGAGGAGAAGCTCAGCATCAACCTGGTCGAGCAGCGCGCGCTGGTCGCGACGATGCTCAACGACATGCTGGGGCTGGGGCCGCTGGAGCCGCTGCTGGCGGACGAGACGATCAACGACATCATGGTCAACGGTCCGCGCCAGGTCTATGTCGAGCGGCGCGGCAAGCTCGAGCTGACCGACGTGGTGTTCCGCGATGACGCCCACGTCATGAACATCGCCACCCGCATCGTCAGCCGCGTGGGACGCCGCGTCGACGAGTCGGTGCCGCTGGCCGACGCCCGCCTGCCCGACGGCAGCCGCGTCAACATCATCATCCCGCCGCTGGCGATCGACGGCCCCTCGATCTCGATCCGCAAATTCTCCAAGAAGAAGATCACGCTCGACATCATGGAGCGCCAGCAGAACCTGTCGCCGGGGATGTCGCGCGTGCTGAAGATCGCCGGCCGCTCGCGGCTCAACATCCTGATCTCCGGCGGTACCGGCTCGGGCAAGACGACGCTGCTCAATGCGGTCTCGCGGATGATCGACGCCGGCGAGCGCATCGTGACGATCGAGGACGCGGCCGAGCTGCAATTGCAGCAGCCGCACGTCGTCCGGCTGGAGACGCGCACCGCCAACCTGGAAGGCACCGGCGAGATCACCCAGCGCGACCTGGTGAAGAACGCGCTTCGCATGCGTCCCGACCGCATCATCCTTGGCGAAATTCGCGCCGGCGAGGCGCTGGACATGCTGCAGGCCATGAACACGGGTCATGACGGCTCGATGGGCACGATCCACGCCAACAACCCGCGTGAGGCGCTGACCCGGCTCGAGAACATGGTGGCGATGACGGGCGTCAAGCTGCCGTCCGAGGCGGTGCGCTCGCAGATCGCCGCCGCGATCCAGCTCATCATCCAGATCAGCCGCATGCGCGACGGCATGCGCCGCATCGTGCGCATCACCGAGGTGGTGGGCATGGAAGGCGAGATCATCACCACCCAGGACTTGTTCTGGTACGAGTTCAAGGGCGAGGATCGCGACGGCAAGCTCCTGGGCGAATTCAAGTGCTCGGGCCTGCGTCCGCACATGGCGGCGCGGGCCGAGTATTTCGGCCTCGACCGCGCGCTGCTCGAAGCCATCACATGAGCGACCTGTTCGAGAGCGGCTCCGAGCTGGGGATGATCACCGTCGCGGTCTTCCTCTGCGCGACGCTGCTGCTCGTCTTCATGCTGCTGGCCCTGGTCGGCCAGGGCTCGGCCCGGGCGCGCAAGGCGAGCCGGCGCGTCGACGCGCTCCGGCGGCGGGGCAGCGGCACGGGGCCGGCGGCCGCGACCGCCGCCAGCATCAAGATCGAGGAGTCGACCAGCGCCATCCCGATGATGGACGAGCTGGCGCGTCGGCTGGTGCCGCGACGCGCGATCCTGAACGATCGCCTGGCGCGCACCGGCCGGTCGATCTCGGCCGGCAGCTACGCAATGGTCTGCGTCGGCGTCGGCGTCTTGATCGGGCTCATCGCCTATTTCCTCTTCACCCTGGCCCCGGCACTGGCGGCGCTGCTGGGCGTCGCGGGCGGCGTCGGGCTGCCGCATATCATCATCGGCGTCATGATCGCGCGGCGGACCAAGGCGTTCCTGGCGCAGTTCCCCGAGGCGATCGAGTTGATCGTGCGCGGCATCAAGTCGGGCCTGCCGGTGACCGAGGAAATCGCCGTGGTCGGCCGCGAGATGACCGGGCCGGTCGGCGTGGAGTTCCGCAAGATCTCCGACGCCCTGCGCTTCGGGCAGACGCTGGAAGAGGCGCTGTGGGAGGCCGCCGGCCGCCTGGGCGTGCCGGAGTTCAATTTCTTCGTCATCAGCCTGTCGGTGCAGCGCGAGACCGGCGGCAACCTGGCCGAGACGCTGGAGAACCTGGCGGACATCCTGCGCCGGCGCCGGGTGATGAAGCTGAAGATCAAGGCGATGTCGTCGGAGGCGCGCGCCAGCGCCTACATCATCGGCTCGCTGCCTTTCCTGATGCTGGGCATCCTGTTCCTGGTGGCGCCGGACTACATCATCCAGCTTTTCACCGACCAGCGGGGCAACATCATGCTCGGCGGCGCGGTGATGCTGCAGGCGCTCGGCGTGTTCATCATGTTCAAGATGGTGCGGTTCGACATATGAACGCGCTCATCCCCCCCGATTTCAGGATCGAGGATGTGATCGTCGTGATGACGGCGATCAGCACCTTCCTCGTCATTCTGGCCGTGTGGCGCACGTTCCTGGTGCGCAACCCGATGGGGCCGCGGCTCAAGGCGCTGGCGCGCCGACGCCAGGGCCTACGCGATGAGATGCTGCAGACCCGCCGGCGGTCCGCCGGCGAACTGAACGCCGAGCATGTCAACTTCATGCGCAGCGTGGTCGATCGCTTCAGCCTGATGCGCAGCAGCGTGACCGACACCGCGACCTTGAAGCTGGAGAATGCCGGCTGGCGCTCGCGCGACGCGCTGGTCGCCTACTTGTTCCTCAAGTTCGTCCTGCCGATGGCCACCGGCGCTGGCGCGCTGCTCTTCTTCCACGGCCTGAACGTCTACAACATGGAGCCGTTGACGCGGACGTTCTGCTCGCTGGTGGTGGTGGTGCTGTTCGCCTACGCGCCCGACATCTACATCCGGAACATGACCGACAAGCGGCGTACGGCCATGCAGAAGGGCCTGCCGGACGGGCTCGACCTGATGGTGATCTGCGCCGAGGCGGGCTTGAGCCTCGACGCGTCGCTCGCCCGCGTCTCGCGCGAGATCGGGCCGGCCCATCCCGAGCTGGCGGACGAGCTGGGCCTCACCTCGGTCGAGCTGGGCTTCCTGCCCGAGCGCAGCAAGGCGCTGGACAACCTGGCGCGGCGGACCGGGCTCGCGTCGATCCGCGGCTTGGTCAACACGCTGACGCAGACCGAGAAGTACGGCACGCCGCTGTCCAACAGCCTGCGCGTGCTGTCGACCGAGTTCCGCAACGAGCGCATGCTGAAGGCCGAGGCCAAGGCGGCCCGGCTGCCGGCGATCCTGACCGTGCCGATGATCGTCTTCATCATGCCGGCCCTGTTCGTGGTGCTGCTGGGCACCGCGATCATCCGCACCATCGACGGGCTAGGCGGGCTGCGCTAGCGGACGGATTCCGCCCGGCTACCTACTTCGCTGAATCCGAGAAGGGCGGCAGCGGCGCCTCCTCGACCGCCGGCGCGCCTTCGGGCGGCGTGGTCATGATCCGATTGCGCGGCATCGTGTCCTGCGTCGGCGGGGCCGCGAGGACCGCCTCCAGGAAGGTGCGCAGCGAACTCGGCTCCTTGTCGACGGAAGCCCGGCCCGGCCGCGGCGCCGGCGGCGGATTGTCGGGCGTCCACGTCGTCGAGGCCTGGACGGCCGGCTTCGCGGCCGGTTTTTCAGGCTGCTTCACGGGCGCCAATTCGCCGGTCTGCTTCGCGGCCGGCGGTGGCTGGACGCTCGGCGGCTGCACGGCTGACGGCCGCGGCAGCAACCAGGCCGGTGGCGTGCCGGTCGCGCGGTCGGCTGCCTCGTCCTTGGCTGCGGGCTGCGGCTCGGACGTGCCGGCGGCCGGCCCGACCGTCGGCAGTTCGACGTCCGGGACGGTCGACACGCGCGGCGGCGGCGGGGGGGCCATGCCCGGTTCCGGCGCCGGCAGCTGCGGCGTTGTGGACGGCGTCAATCCGGGCACGGGATTGTGCTCGCCGCGCCGGCTGGTGGTCGTGCTGAACACCGCGGCCGAGCGCTGCTGGTCGTTCAGGGCGCGGAGCTGGGCGTAGTAGGACAGGTTGCGCCGCACCTGCTCGTCGTTCAGGTCTTGGCGGGCGATCTCGGCGGCGCGAAGCTCCAGCCCCATCAGGCCATAGACCAGCGCCAGGTTCTGCCGGTTGCGCGCGGTCGCGGCGGGCGAATTGACCAGCCTGGTCAGGATCTCGACCGCCTGCTGATAGTCGCCCGACAGCGCCAGCGACAGCGCCATGTTGTTCTGCACGCTCGGGTCGGTGGCGGATTGCAGCATCGCCAACCGGTATTGCTGCTGCGCCGCCCGATGATCGCCGGTCATGTCGAGCGCCACGCCCAGGCCGTTCAGCACGCGCGCGTCGTTCGGCAGACGCACCATCGCCTGGCGGTACTGGTCGACGGCTTCCTGCGGCCGGTCCAGCGCGACCAGGGTCTTGCCGGTGCCGCGCATCGCCTCGTCGTTGACCGGGTCGAGGCGCAGCGCCTGGCGGTAGGTCTCGAGCGCGCCGCGATGGTCGCCCAGCCGGTAGAGCAGATCGGCGAGCGCCAGCGTGACGCTGAGCGAACTCGGGTCCAGCGCCAGGGAACGGCGGAAGAACTGCACCGCACCCTCGGGATTGCTCTCCTCGACCGACTTGCGGCCCAGCCGGGCCAGCACGGCCGCGGTTTCCTTGGGCGTCGACTTGGCCAGCGGCTGATCCTGGGGTGCGCTCTCGGCCACGATCCGGCGCGGCTGGGCGTCGGCTGTCAGCATCGGCTTCGGCAGCCCGACATAGGAATTCTGCGGCGGCGGCTCGTTGCCGCAGCCTGCCAGGATGACCGCCAGGACGCCGGCCGCGGTTCCGCGGAGGCCGGGACCCCACGACCCCAGCCACCTTCCGCCAGCCGCGCCCGAAAGGCGCGAAAGGACGATTCTATCCAAAGCGTTTCAGCCCTAACCCCAGATTTAGTATACGCAGGTTCAACTTACCCACAAGCTGTTCCGAATCGGGCCAGTCCTCGGAGCCTTCCGGCATCGAGAACAGGCCGCGATACCCGCAAATAAATCCGAAGAATTTCCTGACTACCGGAAGGACTTCCGCCGTCTGTCGAAGAACTGGGCGGGTCTTGCCCGAGTATTGCCCGATGCCGGCCGTGACTGGTCCGCGCGGGGTTATCTGGCTAGGGCAAAAGGCGATTTGCGGGGTCGCGATGGCGGAGTGATTCGGTCGCAAGAATTTCACCCCACCCGGACTTGCCCCCAGGGTTGCCCACAACCCTGCCTTCGTTGACACGTACAAATGCGGCCAGGATACTCCGCGGTTTCCGTCGCGGTCGCCGGCCGGGGTCGGCGCCGCCAACCAGTGGAGCGTGTTGTGATTTCTGCCGTCATGCCGACCTATGCGCGGGTTGACCTTGCGATCGTGCGGGGCGAAGGGTGCTGGCTCTTCGGCGGCGACGGGCGACGCTATCTCGACTTCACCAGCGGCATCGCGGTGACGGCGCTGGGCCATTGCCACCCGCACCTCGTCAAGGCGCTGCAGGACCAGGCGGCGACGCTGTGGCATTGCTCGAACCTGTTCCGCATCCCCGGCCAGGAGAAGCTGGCCGAGCGGCTGGTCGCCAACACCTTCGCCGACACGGTGTTCTTCACCAATTCCGGCGTCGAGGCGATGGAATGCTCGATCAAGGTGGTGCGCAAGTTCCACGACGACAACGGCAATCCCGGGCGCTACCGCATCATCACCTGTTCGGGTGCGTTCCACGGCCGGTCGCTGGCGACGCTGGCGGCCGGGCGCCAGGAGAAATACCTGAAGGGCTTCGAGCCGATGGTCGAGGGCTTCGACCAGGTGGCGTTCGGCAACCTGAACGAGATGCGCGCGGCAATCCACGACGACACCGCCGCGATCCTGGTCGAGCCGATCCAGGGCGAGGGCGGCGTGCGCGCCGGATCGGCCGATTATCTGCGCGCGCTGCGCCAGATCTGCGACGAGTTCGGCCTGCTGCTGATGTACGACGAGGTGCAGTGCGGCGTCGGGCGCACCGGAAAGCTGTTCGCCCACGAATGGGCCGACGGCGCCGCCAAGCCTGATGTGATGGCGATCGCCAAGGGCATCGGCAGCGGCTTTCCGGTCGGTGCCTGCCTGACCACCGAGCGCGTCGCCAAGGGCATGACCTATGGCACGCACGGCACCACCTTCGGCGGCAACCCGCTGGCGATGGCGGCGGCGAACGCGGTGCTCGACGTCCTGCTGGCGCCGGGATTCCTGGAAGGCGTCACCGCGCGCGCGAAGGTCTTCCGCCAGCGGCTGGAAGCGATCGCCAAGCGCCACCCCAAGGCCATCGCGGAAGTGCGCGGCATGGGCCTGTTGCTGGGGCTGCGCTGCGTCGAACCGAACACGCAGATGGTCGACGCGCTGCGCGCCGAGGGCATGCTGGCCGTGGGCGCGGGCGACAACGTGGTGCGGATCCTGCCGCCGCTGATCGCGACCGAAGCGGAGCTGGAGCAGGGCGCCCAGATCATCGAGCGCGTCGCCGCCAGGCTGGCGTCGGCCAAGCCGGAAAAGGCCGGCGTGGCGTGATGCTTGCGCAGAATCCGCCAAAGCATTTCCTCGACCTCGACCAGTTCGATACCGACACGCTGCGCCAGGTGCTGGACATCGGGCGCACCTACAAGGACCAGAAGACGGCCGCCGCCGACCGGCGCCCGCTGGCCGGCAAGATGCTGGCGATGCTGTTCGACAAGCCGTCCACCCGCACGCGCGTGTCGTTCGAGGTCGGCATGAAGCAATTGGGCGGCGACGTGGTGATCCTTTCCCAGCGCGACACCCAGGTCGGGCGCGGCGAGACGATCGCGGACACGGCGCGCGTGCTGTCGCGCTATGTCGACGCCATCATGATGCGCACGACCTCGCGCGAGAACCTGGCCGAGATGGCGGCCTATGCCACCGTCCCGGTGATCAACGGGCTGACCGACGAAAGCCATCCCTGCCAGCTGATGGCGGACGTGATGACCTTCGAGGAGCATCGCGGCCCGATCCGGGGCAAGGTCGTGGCGTGGTCGGGCGACGGCAACAACATGGCTGCATCCTGGGTGCACGCCGCGGTGCGCTTCGGCTTCGAGCTCCGGCTCGCCTGCCCGAAGGAATTGCGGCCCTCGCAGGAGCTGCTCGACTGGGCGCGCGCGCAGGGCGGCAAGGTCAGCCTCAGCGACGATCCCTACGCCGCCGTCGCGGGCGCGGACTGCGTGGTGACCGACGCCTGGCTGTCGATGGGCGACGAGGAGAAGGGCGAGGTCAACCGCCACAACCTGCTGGCGCCGTTCCGCGTCGACGAGCGGCTGATGGCGGCGGCGAAGCCCGACGCGATCTTCATGCACTGCCTGCCGGCGCATCGCGGCGAGGAAGTGACCGGCCCGGTGATCGACGGCCCGCGCTCGGTGGTCTGGGACGAGGCCGAGAACCGACTCCACGCGCAGAAGGGCATCCTCGCCTGGTGCCTTGGATGAACGAATCCGGTCCAGGCGCTACCACGGAAGGCGGCGCCGACGACCTGGTGCTGCCGTTCCAGATCGACGCGTTCGCGGTGCGGGGCCGGCTGGTGCGGCTGGGCGCGACGCTCGACACGGTGCTGACGCGGCACGACTATCCCGAGCCGGTGGCGCGGCTCCTGGGCGAAGCGCTGGTGCTCGCCACCTCGCTCGCGGCGACGCTCAAGTATGACGGCGTGTTCACGCTGCAGACCAAGGGCGACGGGCCGGTCGCGATGATGGTGGCCGACGTCACCACGGCCGGCGCCATGCGCGGCTACGCCCAGGTCGATCGCACCAAGCTGGAGGCCGCGCTGGCGCGTCCCGGCCCCGGCCCGGCGGGCGGCGTGCTGGGCGACCCGGTGCCGCGGCTGCTGGGCGCGGGCTATCTCGCCTTCACCGTGGACCAGGGCCCGGACACCGAGCGCTACCAGGGCATCGTCGAATTGGCCGGCGCGACGCTCAGCGACTGCATCCACCACTACTTCCGGCAGTCCGAGCAGTTCCAGGCGGCGATCAACCTGGCGGTCGGCAAGGTCGCGGCCGCGCCCGGCGGCCCGGCGGCCTGGCGCGGCGGTGCGCTGATGATCCAGCGCCTGCCCGACCCGCAAGGCGAGGACGCCGAGGCGAAGGAGGAGGGCTGGCGATCGGCCATGGCGCTGATGGCCAGCGGATCGCGCCATGAACTGCTGGATCCCGCCCTGCCGCCAAGCCAGCTTCTGTTCCGCCTGTTCCACGAGGGCGGCGTGCGCGTCTATCGCGCCAAGCATGTCAGCGATTCGTGCCGGTGCTCGCGCCAGCGGGTGGTCGGCATGTTGCGCGGCCTGCCGCGCGCGGACCTGGAGGATCTGAAGGTCGGCGGGTCGTTCGTTGTCACTTGCGAATTCTGCAATCGTCGCTATACGGTCGCCGACCAGGAACTGGACGCCGCCGAGGATGCGCGGCCCTCCTGACGAGCGTTATGTCCGTCACCGGGTTTGACCGATGAATTCGACCGCGCGCCTGCTGTCCCGCCGAGTCCTGCTGGGTGCCGCTCTTTGCGCGGTTGCATCGGCCGGCGGCGGCGCTGCCCGCGCCGACAAGAAGACCTTTCCCGAGATCACGTTCATCAGCCAGCCGAAGCTGATGCTCGACGTGCAGCGGGTCGAGGTGGCGCAGGACTATGTTCCGCCGGGAACGAAGCCCAATGTCGAGCACCTGTTCCCGGTCACGCCGTCCGACGCGGTGGCGCGCTGGGCCGGCGACCGTCTGGCGGCCGCGGGGCGCGGGCGGCTGCTGCGCGTCGTGGTGAAGGAGGCTTCGGTCGTCGAGGTGCCGCTGGAGAAGACGGGCGGGATCAAGGGCTGGTTCACGACCGACCAGTCCGAGCGCTACGACGCGACCCTGGAGGTGGTCGTCGAGGTGCGCAGCGACGTGGGCCGCGAGGCCTTCGCCAGCGCGCGCGTCAAGCGCTCGCAGACGATCGAGGAGGGCGCATCGCCCGACAAGCGCCGCGAGGTCTGGTACGCCATGACGGAGCGGCTGATGGCGGACCTCGACAAGGAGCTGGAACGTTCGATGCGCCAGTATCTGGCGGTGTATCTGCGGTAGGCGCGCGCTGTGCGCCCCCTCACCTTCCCATCGCCTGACGGCTAGGGGGCCCTCTCTCTCCCGACGGGAGAAGGGTTCCGATCCAGGCGGTAGCGCGGCGGAAGGGAAGCTGTCTCACACGTTCGACAGGCGCGACGAGCCCGGCTCGCCGATCATCGCCAGGAACTCGCGGCGGGTCGCCTGGTTGTCGCGGAACTCGCCCAGCATGCGGCTGGTCACCATGGTCGAGCCCGGCTTGTGCACGCCGCGCGTCGTCATGCACTGGTGCGCGGCCTCGATCACCACCGCGACGCCCAGCGGCTGCAGCACGTCCTGGATCGCGTTGGCGATCTGGGCGGTCATCTTCTCCTGGATCTGCAGGCGGCGGGCATAGGCCTCGACCAGGCGCGCCAGCTTGCTGATGCCGACCACGCGGCGGCGCGGCAGGTAGGCCACATGCGCCTTGCCCAGGATCGGCACCATGTGGTGCTCGCAGTGCGATTCGAAGCGGATGTCCTTCAGCACCACCATCTCGTCGTAGCCGTCGGTCTCCTCGAAGGTCCGCCGCAGCACCTCGGCCGGATCGACGGCATAGCCGGAGAAGAACTCCTCGTAGGAGCGGACCACGCGCGCGGGCGTATCGGTCAGGCCTTCGCGCGTCGGATCCTCGCCGGCCCAGCGGATCAGCACGCGCACGGCTTCTTCCGCCTCCGCGCGGCTCGGGCGATCGGACAAGGGGGCCGGGGGGCGCAACCGCGCCGGCCGGGCGGCGGTGCCGCCCTGATCGTTCGCCATGATCGTCATTCCTTCCCACGGGGCGCCGCCAGGGCGGCGGCGCCACGATGTCAGTTCAGGCGCATCGCCTGGTGCGGGCTGTCGAGCGAGAAGGCGGGGATCAGCACGCTGAAGCGTTCGCCGTCCTCGCGCTCCATCTGATAGGTGCCCTTCATGATGCCCGAGGGCGTCGGCAGCGGCGTGCCGCTGGTGTACTCGAACGATTCGCCCGGCTTCAGCACGGGCTGCTCGCCGACCACGCCGGCGCCGCGCACCTCCTGGATGCGGCCCATCGCGTCGGTGATCACCCAGTGCCGGTTGCGCAGTTGCACGGTCGCGGCGCCGCGATTCTCGATCCGCACGCGATAGGCCCACACATAGTGATTGTCGGTGGGCGAGGACTGGTCCTCGAGGAAGATCGGCTGCACGGTCACGCTGATGTCGCGGGTGACGGCGCTGTAGCCCTCGCCGTCGCGCTGGCGTCCCGCCCCGCCTTCGATGACGCGCGCCTGAAAGCCCGGCGGCGGCTTTGTCGTTCGGCTCGACGATGACATTGCTGGCGTCCTTCCTGTCCAGGCCGGGAGTGTCCCGGCGATAGTCGGCGCGACGGTCGTTGGATCGCCGCGGACCATTCCGCACGCTTCGACAGCTTCGCAAACGATAGGAGGGTGCGGGCGGTTTTGTCCATACGTCGGCTGGCGTAGATGCCATGCGCGACGCGGGTTTGAACGCGGGCCAAGACCCTATCGGCTTCAAGGTTACCGCGAGGCCGAGGCTCGTCCGGGACCGCGCCTTGCGTGCAAGCGTGTCCCCAAAAACAAACCCGCCCGCGTCTTGCGACGCGGGCGGGTTCGGTTTCGAGCGAAACCGGTGTCGAGTTACCGGATGGTGATCTCGACGCGGCGGTTACGCGCTTCCTTCACGCCGTCGGCCGTC
>JADLEG010000052.1 GCA_020846275.1 Alphaproteobacteria bacterium | reverse complement strand
GGCTGCCGTCGGCGCAGCGCGTGGTGACGTTGCGCAGCTTGAGCTGCTCCAGGCGCTTCTCGGCCTCGTAGAGCAGCGGCTGGTGGCGCTCGATCGTGTAGACGCGCCGGCACAGCCGCGCCAGCACCGCCGTCTGGTAGCCCGAGCCGGTGCCGATCTCCAGCACCTTGCCGCGCTCCGGGACGTCGAGCGCCTGGGTCATGCGCGCGACCACCGAAGGCTGGCTGACCGTCTGGCCGTGTCCGATCGGCAGCGCCACGTCCTCGTAGGCCTGGTCCCAGAACGCCTCGGGCAGGAAGAACTCGCGCGGCACGCGTTCGATCGCGGCCAGCACGCGCGTGTCGGCCACGCCCTCGCGGCGCAGGTCCAGGATCAGGCGGATGGTGCGGCTGGCGGAGGTCATGTCAGCACCTGCGCGACCCGCTCGAGCGTCTCGTCATGCGTCAGGTCGACGAACAGCGGCGTGACCGTGATGTACCCGTCCTTGACCACGACGATGTCGTTCTCCCCCTCGAAGAACGGGTTCTGGCGCGAGCTGCCGATCCACACGTAGGGCCGCCCGCGCGGGTCGAGCCGCTCCTCCAGCCGGTAGCCAAGCTTGCGCCGGCCCTGGCGCACCGCCTTGATGCCCTTGACCGATCCGACCACGACATCGGGGAAGTTCACGTTCATCAGCGTGTCCGTGTCCCAGGCAACCGAAACCAGGCGCTTGATGATGTCCGGCCCGTAGTGCTCGGCGGTCGCCCATTTGACCGGATGGTCGTCGGCGAATTCCTGGCTGAGCGCGATGCCGCGCCGGCCGAGCAACGTCGCCTCCATCGCCGCGGCGACCGTGCCGGAATAGGTGACGTCCTCGCCGGTGTTGCCGCCGCGGTTGACGCCCGACAGCACGAGGTCCGGCTTGTGCTCGGCCAGGATCTGCTCGACCGCCAGCAGCACGCAATCGGTCGGGCCGCCGTCCACGGCGTAGCGCTGCTCGGAGATGTTGCGGATGCGCAGCGGCCGGTGGATGGTCAGCGAATGGCTGGCCGCGCTCTGCTCGATCTCGGGCGCGCAGACCCACACGTCGTCGCTGAGCGAGCGCGCGATCTGCTCCAGCGCCTTCAAGCCCGGCGCGTGGATGCCGTCGTCGTTGGTGACGAGGATGCGCGCCTTCTTCAGGTCCTTGATCGGCTGGTTAAGCATCGGGCTTCAGGGCCTCCACGCCGCCCATGTAGGGGAGCAGCGCCTTGGGAATGGCGACGGAGCCGTCTTCCTGCTGGTAATTCTCCAGCACCGCGATCAGCGTGCGCCCCACGGCCAGGCCCGACCCGTTCAGCGTGTGCACGAAGCGCGTCCCCTTCCCGCCCTTCGGCCGGAAGCGCGCGTTCATGCGCCTGGCCTGGAAGTCGCCGCAGTTCGAGCAGCTCGATATCTCGCGATACGTGTCCTGTCCGGGCAGCCAGACCTCGATGTCGTAGGTCTTCTCAGCCGCGAAGCCCATGTCGCCCGTGCACAGCACGACCGTGCGGTAGGGCAGTTCCAGCCGCTCCAGCACCGCCTGGGCGCATTCGGTCATGCGCGTGTGCTCCTGGTCGGACTGGTCGGGGTGCGCGATCGACACCAGTTCGACCTTGTAGAACTGGTGCTGGCGCAGCATGCCGGTCGTGTCCTTGCCCGCCGCGCCGGCCTCGGAGCGGAAGCACGGCGTATGCGCGGTGAAGCGCAGCGGCAGCTTGTCCTCGTCCAGAATCTCGCCCGCCACGATGTTGGTCATCGGCACTTCGGCGGTGGGGATGAGCCAATGCCCGGTATTGGTGCGGAACAGGTCTTCGCCAAACTTCGGCAACTGCCCGGTGCCGTAGGCGGCATTGTCGCGCACCATCAGCGGCGGGCTGGTCTCGGTGTAGCCGAACTCGGTGGTGTGCAGGTCGAGCATGAACTGGGCGAGCGCGCGTTCCAGCCGGGCGACCTGGCCCTTCAGCAGCGTGAAGCGCGCGCCGGACATCTTGGACGCCGTGGGGATGTCCATCCCCAGGCGCTCGCCCAGCGCGACATGGTCCTTGACCTGGAAGTTGAACTTGCGCGGCTCGCGCCAGCGGCGGACCTCCTTGTTGTCGGCGGCGTCCTTGCCCGAGGGCACGTCGGCGGCCGGCAGGTTGGGCAGCGCCTCCAGCAGGCACGTGACGGCGGCGCCGGCCTCGCGCTCCTGCGCCTCGACCTCCGGCAGCTCGTTCTTGATCTTCGCCGTTTCCGCGATCAGATCGTCGGCGTTTTCGCCTTTGCTTTTGCGCTGGCCGATCTGCTTGGACACGTCGTTGCGGCGCGTCTGCAATTCCTGCAGGCGCTGGATCAGGGCGCGGTGCTTGTGGTCGAGGTCGAGGATACTCTGGGCCTGGGGCGCCAGACCTCGCCGGGTCAGGGAGCGGTCGAACGACTGGGGATCGTCACGGACCGCTTTAAGGTCGTGCATACGCCTCCGATCAACCCGCCCCGCCGATTCTTATACGGGCTGGCCGATTCGGCGTAAAGGTGGCGGCTGGCTTCGCCTCGCTGCTGTGGCCGAAAAAGCACACCTGGTATCATCGCCAGATCTACGCGCTAACAGAAAAACTTAGACGATGGGGCTCAATCTACGCATCAAACTGCTCCTGACAGCGCCTCGATGCACGCCAAGCTCATCCAAAACCGTAGCTGTAACAGCCAGACGCCCGTGTTGAAACGCGTATCGAGCGGGCCCATCTAGCTAGACGTGTTGCCGTCCTTTGCATCGGCCGCTTCGCGCTCGGCCTTCTTCTTCTCGACCATGCGCGAACACCAGATCGAGATCTCGTAGAGGATCACGATCGGGATGGCGAGGCTGATCTGGCTCAGCACGTCGGGCGGGGTCAGCACCGCCGCGACCACGAAGGCGACGACGATGGCGTAGCGGCGCTTCGCGGCCAGACCCTCGGACGTGGCCAGCCCCACCCGCGTCAGCAGGGTCAGCAGGACGGGCAACTGGAAACAAAGCCCGAACGCGAAGATGAGCTGCATGATCAGCGAGAGGTACTCGCCGACCCGGGTTTCGAGCTGGATCGGCAACTGCCCCTCGCCGCCCGTCGTCTGGTAGCCGAGGAAGTAGGCGAAGGCGAAGGGCGCGACCACGTAATAGACGAGGCTGCCGCCCAGCAGGAACAGGACCGGCGTCGCCGCCAGGAACGGCAGGAAGGCCCGGCGCTCGTTCTTGTAGAGGCCGGGGGCGACGAACATCCAGATCTGGCTGGCGACGATCGGGAAGGAAACGAAGGCCCCGGCGAAGAAGGCGACCTTCAAGTAGGTGAGAAACGCCTCTTGCGGCGCGGTGTAGATCATCCTGGGCGGCGAGTTGCCGCCGGCCGTGCCGTGGACCTGGGTGTAGATCGCATAGGCGCGGACCAGCGGCTGGGTCAGGAACAGGTAGATGTTCTCGGCGAAGTAGAAGCAGATCAGGAACGCGACCAGCAGCGCGCCCATCGCCCACATCAGCCGGTCGCGCAGTTCGACCAGATGGTCGAGCAGCGGCATCTTCTTGTCGTCGATGTCCTCGGACTTGGTTTCGTCGGCCATGGCGGCGTGCTTCGGTCCCTAGAACTGTCCGCCGGTCGCCCGCTTCGGCGCCGTGTCTACGGCGGCGGGCTTCTGTGCCTCGGCGGGATTCTCGACGTGCCCCTCGGCCGTCGCCGCGACCATGGTCGAGGGCAGCGGCATCACCGGCGCGTCGGGCGGCGGCGCGGCGATGCTCTCGACCGGTTTCTCGCCGGCGGGCTTCTCGGCGGCAGGCTGGGCATCGGGCTCCTTCGTCGGGTCCATCTGGATCGGCGGCATGTCGATCGACCGCTCGATCTCGTTCTTCGCGGTCTCGATCTCCTTGGTGACGTCGAGCTCGGCCGTCGCCTCCTGCACCTCCTTCTTCAGCTTGTCGAGCTCGGCGGCGCGCTCGGCCTCGCGGATCATCTCGTCGACGCTGCCCTGGAACTCGCGCGCCAGGCTGCGTGCCTTGGCGACCCACTGGCCGACCGTCTTCAGCGCCAGCGGCAGGTCCTTCGGCCCGATGACGACGATCGCCACCGCCGCGATGACCGCGAGCTCGGACCAACCGATATCGAACATGATCCTTCCAGCCCCGCCGCGGCCCGCTCAGGGCCGGGCCGGCCGATCCCCGTTGGCGGGCGACGGCAGCGCCGCCGGCACGTGCCGCTCCCCGGCGGACCCTGCCGGCTCGACGTCCTTCATTTCGTCGCGGAACACGCGCACGCCACGCGCCAGGTCGCCCATCGCGCGCGTCAGCTTGCCGGTGCCGAACAGCAGCAGCACCACGCCGATCACCAGCGCCAGCTCAACGATGCCAAGGCCCATGCCGCGCGACCGTTCCCAACCCAAACCCTGCGCCGACGGCCGGAAATTCGCGGTTCCTGCCGTCGCGGGCGGATCATTGCAGAATCCCCCCTGCCCCGCAACGCCGGGCACCCGGCGCCTTCAGGCAGGCGACGAGGCTGGGAAAACGAAGGTCTGGTCGAGGTCCAGCGCCACCGCGACCAGGCTGTTCTCGGCCGGCAGGAACCGCCCCGGCACGCGGGCATGCAGGTGCAGCGGGGTCGGCCGGTCATCGCCCGCTCCGCCATCGTCACCGACCGCCAGGTGGATCAGGCTCGACCGGCCGAGCATGCGCGCGGCGACCACGCGCGCCACGGGGCTAGCGGCGCCGTTCGCGGCCTTGAGCCTCAGGGCCTCGGGCCGGATCAGCACGTCGACGGCGCTGCCCTCGGGCAGGGACGACGGCACCGCGCCGAACGGCGTCACCGCCGCGCCGCGCGCCACCGTCGCGCTGAGCGCGTTGATCTCGCCGAAGAAGCGCGCGACGAAGGCGTCGGCCGGCCGGCAATAGAGCTCGACCGGCGGACCGAGCTGGACGATGCGCCCCTCGCGCATCACGGCGATGCGGTCGGCCATGAACATCGCCTCGTCGGGATCGTGGGTGACAAGCAGGCAGGCGGCGCCGCTGTTCTTCAGCGCGTGCAAGGTGGCGTCGCGCACCTGGTCGCGCAGCCGCGCGTCCAGGCCGGAGAACGGCTCGTCCAGCAGCATGACGCCGGGCTTCGGCGCCAGTGCCCGCGCCAGGGCGACGCGCTGCTGCTGGCCGCCGGACAGCACGTGCGGATAGGCGGCGGCGTAGTCCGCGACCCCGACCTGCGCCAGCGCCGCCTTGGCCCGCGCCCGGCGATCGGTCATGGGTCCGGCGAGGCCGAATCTCACGTTGTCGATCACGTTCAGGTGCGGGAACAGCGCGTAGTCCTGGAACACCATGCCGACGCCGCGATCCTCGGGCGGCATGTCTGCGCCGGCCTGCGCATCCGCCACGACGCTGCCCGCGATCGCGACCGCACCGGCCTGCAGCCGTTCCAGCCCCGCCGCCAACCTCAGCACGGTCGACTTGCCGCAGCCCGACGGCCCCAGCAGGCACACCACCTCGCCCGGACGCACGCGCAGGCTCAGCGCGTCGACCGCGCGCAGCTTGCCGTAGTGGTGGGTGATGTTCTGCAGGTCGAGCACGGGATCGGCAGCGTCCTTGCGGTCGTCCTTCGACAGGCTCAGGACGAGGATTGCTGTGGAACGAGCGACACTTCTAGCGCCTCATCCTGCGCTTGTCGAAGGATGCGGAATCACCGCGTCGCGATCACGCGCAGCTTGACCTTGTTCTTCTTCTGCCAATGACTGACTACCGAGGCGAGATTCTTGATCGTCGGATTGCCCTTGGGCCCGAACATGCGATGCAGGCTGGTCGGCGGCAAGCCGGTGCCCTTCGCCAGCTTCTCGAAGCCGCCGGTTGCGTGGATGTAGTGGCGCAGCAACGCCTTGCCGAGATCCACTTCGCCGCGCCACATCGCTTCCAGCCCGTCTTGCAGAATTCCTTCCCTGAAGGCTGGATCGCGCTTAATCCGCCGCTCGATCGTCTCGCTGAATGGTGCCGTCAATGCCATGATGCAAAGCCCTTCCGCTGCTTGTAGTCCGCCCAGCGCTTTCTTGCCGTCTCAATATCGTCATCCTGGAACCGCTTCGTGCCGCCGCAGACAAGCAGCACGATCTGCAACCCGACATAACCGAAGTACACTCGATAGCCTGGCCCAGAGGCGATCCGATACTCGTAAATCCCCGCCCCAAGGCTCTTGACGTTTGAATGGCTTTCGCCCCCGCTCGTCGACATATTCCAGCAATTCCATACCAGCAATCCTAACATATATGTTAGGGCCGGAATTTCAAGTCCCGTCACTCACCCCTGCGCCGCCTCGCCCAAGAGGTGGCGCGCCATGATCATGCGCTGGATCTGGTTGGTGCCCTCGTAGATCTGGGTGATCTTGGCGTCGCGCATCAGGCGCTCGACCTCGATGCCCTTGATGTAGCCGCTGCCGCCGTGGACCTGGACCGCGTTGACCGTGTGGGTCATCGCGGCGTCGGCGGCGAAGCACTTGGCCATCGAGCATTCCAGCGAGGCGCGCTCGCCCGCGCCCTGCGCATGGGCGTCCATCTTCGCGGCGGCGGCGTGGATCATCAGCCGCGCGGCATGGGCGTCCTTGGCCATGTCCGCGACCATCCACTGCACGGCCTGGAAGGCGGCGATCGGCTTGCCGAACTGCCGGCGCTGCTTCGCATAGGCGATCGAGGCATCGAGCGCGGCCTGCAGGATGCCCAGCGCCAGCGCGCCGATGCCGACCCGGCCCTTGTCCAACACGCTCATCATGATGTGGAAGCCGCGGCCCTGTGGGCCCAGCATCGAATCCGCGCCAAGCCGGATATTGTCGAAATGCAGCGCGCCGACCTGGCTCGCGCGCTGGCCCATCTTCTTCTCGTGGCGGCCGATCGAATAGCCGGGCAGGTCGCGGTCGACGATGAAGATCGACATGCCGCGATGCCCCGCCGCCTTGTCGGTGCGCGTCAGCACGCAGGCGAAGTCGGCCACCGGCGCGTTGTGGATCCAGAGTTTTCCCCCGTCCAACCGCCAAGACCCGTCGGCCTGCTTCGCGGCCGTCGTCTTGAGGCCCGCGAGGTCCGAGCCCGCCTCGGCCTCGGTCAGCGCGTAGGCGCATCGGCGCTCGGCCTTGAGCAGCGGGCGCAGGTAGCGATCCTGCTGCGCGGGCGTGCCGTACTGCGCCAGCAGCGTGGCGATCAGCTCGACCAGGCCGAAATGGTCGGCGACGGCGGAATAACCGCGCGACAATTCCTCCATCACCACCGCATAGGTCAGCACGTCCGCGCCCATGCCGCCCAGCGCCTCGGGCACCGTGACGCCGGCCATGCCGAGGCCGGCCATCTTCCGGTAGAGCGCCTCGGGATAGCCGGCCGCCTCGTCGAGCTCGGCGGCGATCGGACGGATCTCCTTTTCGGCGAAGGCGCGCGTGGTCTCCGCCACGGCCAGGTGTGCGTCGGTCAGGTAGAGATGCCCCGGCATGCTTCGATCCTCCCCCTCGGCCGCATTGACAGGCCTTCAACGCGATTGCAAGCATGGCGCCCCGATCAACGCAAGCGTTGCCCGTCATGCAGGTCGATCCGTCGCAGTCCGTCATCACCGGTTCCACGCGCCTCTACGCCATCCTCGGCGACCCGATCGCCCAGGTCGGCTCGCCGCGCGTGTTCAACCCGATCCTCTATCGCAACAAGGTCGACGCGGTGCTGGTGCCGCTGCATGTCGCGGCCGCGGACCTGAGGGCGGCCGTTGCCGGCATCAAGGCGATGCGCAATTTCGACGGGCTGGTCTTCACCATCCCGCACAAGATGGCGGCGATGGTCCTGGTCGACGAGGTCCTGCCCACCGGCCGGCTGGTCGGCGCGGTCAATGTCGCGCGGCGCGAAAAAGACAACCGCTGGGTCGCCGACATGTATGACGGCAAGGGTTGCGTGCGCGGGCTCAAGGACCAGGGCGACGATCCCGCTGGCCGCTCGGTGCTGCTGGTCGGCGCGGGCGGCGGCGGCAGCGCGGTCGCCTGCGCCCTCGCCGAGGCCGGCGCCGCGCGCATCACCCTCTGCGACACCGACCGCGCCAAGGCCGAACGCCTGGCGGCGGCGATCGCGCGCGGCTTTCCCGGCGTGCCGGTCAGGATCGGCGCGCCCGACCCGACCGGTCACGACCTGGTCGTCAACTGCACGCCGCTAGGGATGAAACCCGACGATCCGCTGCCGCTTCAGGCCGAAAACCTGGCGGCGGGAACCGTCGTGGTCGACATCGTGCTGAAGCCGGATGTCACGAGGCTGCTGGAAGCGGC
>JADLEG010000051.1 GCA_020846275.1 Alphaproteobacteria bacterium | reverse complement strand
GTTGCGGATCGAGCGCGCCAGCAGCGGGTTGTCCTGCAATAGCGTCTTCTGCCGCGTGATCGCCAGGACGGCGTCGATCGAGGCCTGCCATTCCTCCTTGAGCCGCGCGAAGATCGCGTCGCGCAGCGCGGCGTCCGCCACCAGCGCCGCGTAGCGGGTGGCGATCGCGATATCGCTCTTGGCCAGCACCATGTCGGTGTTCGACAGCAGCGTGCGGAAGAACGGCCATTGGCGGTACATGGACTGCAGCATCGCCAGCCCGTCCTTGGGCCGCTCGGCGAGCCAGGCCCTGACCGCCGCACCGAACCCGAACCAGCCGGGCAGCATCAGCCGGCATTGCGACCAGCTGAACACCCAGGGAATGGCGCGCAGGTCGTCGATGCGCCGCGAGTTCTTGCGCGAGGCCGGGCGGCTGCCGATGTTCAGGTTGGCGATCTCGCCGATCACCGTGGATTCCCAGAAATAGGTCTCGAAGCCCTTGGTCTCGTAGACCAGCGCACGATAGGCGCGGAAGGCATGGGCGGAGAGCCGCTCCATCGCCTCGAGATGCTCGGGCCGCGCCGGCGGCTGGTCGCCCTGCAGCAGGGTCGCCTCGAGCGTGGCGGCCGCCAGGATCTCGAGGTTGCGCCGGCCGACCTCGGGGTTCGAGTACTTTGCGGCGATCACCTCGCCCTGCTCGGTGACGCGGATCGCGCCCTGCACCGCGCCGGGGGGCTGCGCCAGGATCGCCTGGTAGCTGGGCCCGCCGCCGCGACCGACCGACCCGCCGCGGCCGTGGAACAGGCTGAGGCCCATGCCGCGGCGCTTGAAGGTCTCCACCAGCGCGATCTCGGCCTTGTACAGCTCCCAGGTCGAGGTCAGGTAGCCGCCGTCCTTGTTGCTGTCGGAGTAGCCGAGCATGACCTCCTGGCGGTTGCCGCGGCTCTGCAGCAGGCGGCGATAGTCGGGCAGCGCGAGCAGCCGGTCCATCACCGGGCCGGAATTGCGCAAGTCGCCGATCGTTTCGAACAGCGGCACGATGTTGACGTCGAGCGCGCCGTCGCGCGGGCGCAGCAGGCCGGTCTCCTTCAGCAGCAATGCTACCTCGAGGATGTCGGACACGCCGTCGGCCTTGGAGATCACGTAATTCTCGACCGACGCCGGGCCGTAGCGCCGATGCGCCTCGGCCGCTTCGCGCACGATCGCCATCTCGCCCGCGGTTTCCGGGGAATAGGCAAGGAAGGGCGACACCAGCGGCCGCGCGGTCTTGAGCTCCGCCAGCAGCAGCGCGATGCGCGCCTGCTCGTCCTGCGCGCGGTAGTCCGCGCCGGGGCTCGCCGTCTCCAGCAACTCGCCGACCACGCGCTCGTGCACGTCGGAGTTCTGGCGCAGGTCGATCGCGGCGAGGTGGAAGCCGAAGACGTCGACCGCGCGGCGCAGCCGCCGCAGCCGCCCGCGCGCGATCGGCCCCGAGCCGTTGGCCGCCAGCGAGTCGTGAATGGCGTCGAGATCGGCATGCAGTTCGCCAGCGCGCGCATAGGCCTCGCCGCGGCCCAGCGCGTGGTGCGGCGCCTCGAGCCCGACCAGCGTTTCCGCCGTCGCGGCCATGCGCGCATAGATGCCGGCGATCGCGCGGCGATAGGGCTCGTCCTGGCGCTGCGGGCCGTGGTCGGGCGAGCCGTCGGCAAGCGCGCGCAGCGCAGGGGTGACGCCGACCACCCGACCGTCGAGCGACAATTCGCTGCCGAGCTGGTGCAATTCTTCGAGATAGTAGGCCAGCGCGCGCCGGCTCTGCAGCGCCAACGCCTGGCGCAGCACCTCGGCCGTGACGAAGGGATTGCCGTCGCGGTCGCCGCCGATCCAGCTTCCCATGCGCAGGAAGGACGGCGGCTCGATGCCGGCCCAGTCGGCGCTGGCGGCGGCGATGCCGTCCTCCAGCTCCTCGTAGAAGCGCGGCAGTTCGCGCAGGAAGCTGTGGTCGTAGAAGGACAGGCCGTTGTTGACCTCGTCCAGCACGCGCAGCCGCGTGTCGCGCAGCACGCTGGTCTGCCACAGGGTCAGCACGGCGCGGCGCAGCGCCTTGCGATTCTGCACCAGCTCCTCGGGCGTGAGCAGCATGCGGTCGCGCTCGGCCAACAGGCGCGCCACTTCCATCTCGCGGTCGATCGCGCTCTTGCGCCGGACCTCGGTGGGATGCGCGGTCAGCACGGGCCGGCAGGCGGCATGGGCGAAGAACTGCTCCAGCGCGCCGCGCGCGATGCCGGAATCGCGCGCATGGGCGAGCGCATAGGCCATGCTGCCCTCGCGCGGGGCCGAGCCCGCCAGCGCATGGGCGCGGGTGCGCCTGATGTGATGCTGGTCCTCGGCGATGTTCGAGAGATGCGAGAAATAGCCGAAGGCGCGGATGATGCGCACCGCCTGGTCCGGCGGCAGGCCGGCGAGCGCCTGGGTCAGCTCCTCCAGCGCGCCGGCATCGGCATCGCGGTGGAAGCGCACGGAGGTCTGGCGGATCCGCTCGACCGTCGCGAACACCGCCTCGCCCTCCTGTGCGCGCAGGGTCTCGCCCAGGATGCGCCCGAGCAGGCGGATATCGTAGCGGAGCGGTGCGTCTTTTTCGGGGGCGGCATCGTTCATGGTGCCAGGATAACAAGGCTTCGCGCGATGTCGCCAGCGCCTTGCTATCCCACCGCCCCGGCCGCGCGCAGCGCGGCGATGCGCGCATTGTCGTAGCCAAGCTCGGCCAGGATCGCGTCGGTGTGCTGGCCCAGCAGCGGCGGCGGGCGGTCGATGTCCGGGCGTTCGCCCGAATAGCGGAAGCCGCTGCGCAGCACCCGCAGGCTCGCCTCGCCCTGCCCGGCATCGCGGTCCGGCATGGCGGGGAACGCGTGCAGCAGGTCGCCGGTCTGGGCCTCGGCCAGCGCGACCGCCTCGGGGATCGACAGCACCGGCCCGGCAGGCACGCCGACCTTGTTGAGCCGCGCGACCCATTCGGCCGCCGGCGCGGTCTTCAGCACCTGCTCGATCGCCTCGGTTAGCGCCGCGCGGTTGGTCTTGCGCGCCTCGCGCTCGGCGAAGCGCTTGTGGGTCTTCAGGTGCGGCCGTCCGATCACGTCGCACAGCGCCTCGAACTGCTCCTGCTTGTTGGCGGCGATATTGATCGGCTTGTCGGCGCAGCGGAACGTGCCGGAGGGCGAGGCCGTCATGTTGTCGTTGCCCATCGGCTGCGGCAGCACGCCCGCGGTCAGGTAGTTCGATACCGGCCAGCCCAGCGTGATCAGCGTCGCCGTCAGCATCGACACGTCGATGAACGTGCCTCGCGCCCGTTCATTTGCATGCGCGCTGCGCGCGCGGGCGAACAGCGCGGCGGCGATGGCGAAGGCTGCCGTCAACCCGCCGGTGGTGTCGGCGACCGGATAGCCGGCGCGCAGCGGCGCGGTCTCCGCCGTGCCGGTCACGCTCATCACCCCCGCCATGCCCTGGACGATCTGGTCGTAGGCCGGGTTGTCCTTGAGATCGCCGTCCTGGCCGAAGCCGGAAATGGCGCAGTAGACGAGGTCCGGCTTGACGCGCTGGAGCTCGTCCCAGCCCAGCTTGAGCCTCGCCATCACGCCGGGCCGGAAATTCTCGACCAGCGCGTCGGCACCCTTCACCAGGTCGAGGAAGACCGCGCGGCCCGCGGCATGCTTGAGGTCGATGGCGATCGACCGCTTGCCGGCGTTCTGGGCCAGGAAGGACGCGCCGATATGCCGGCGGTTGAGGTCGGCGTCCGCGCCGAGCTGGCGCGCCAGGTCGCCGCCCTGCGGCGTCTCGACCTTGATGACATCGGCGCCGAGCAGCGCCAGCTGGTAGGCGGCGAAGGGGCCGGCCAGCACGTTTGTCAGATCGAGGACGCGAACGTCCGTAAGCGGCGCCGGGACGGGCGCTTGCGTCATCGGCGGGCCAGCGCCTTGCGCGCCATGCCCTGCAGGAAGGTCCATTGCACCGTGCCGGCCAGGAAGGCCGTCATGCCGGCCGCGTCGTGCGCGGGGCTGACCGTGTTGACATCGAACACGCGCACATCGAGCGGCGCCAGCATCTCCAGCAACGCCAGCCCCTCCTCGGCCGTGGCGCCGCCCCAGGTCGGCGTGCACACGCCCGGCGCGGTAGCGGGGTCGAAGAAGTCCATGTCGAAGCACAGATAGACCGGGCGCTTTCCGACCGTCCGCAGCACCTCTGCCGCGACCGACTTGTAGCCGCGCTTGCGCAGGTCCGCCATCGTCACCAGGCGATAGCCGAGCTTGCGCGCGTATTCGAACACGCCCGGCACCATGGTCGGCCCGCGCGCGCCGATATGGAAGGAGCGCTTCAGGTTCACGAGACCTTCCTCGGCCACGTGGCGGAAGGTGGTCGCGGTGTTGAAGCCCTCGATCGGGTAGGCGTCGGTATGCGCGTCGATATGCACGACGCAGATGTCGCGCGCATGGCGCGCCAACGCGCGGACCTGCGGCAAGGTGACCGCCCCGTCGCCGCCCATCGTCACCGCGACCGCGCCGCGCGACAGGATGGCGTCGACCGCCGCCTCGATGCGCTGGAAGGAATGCTCGATGAGACTGGGGGTCAGCGCCACGTCGCCGGCATCCACCAGGCCGAGGGCGGCGACGACGTCGATGTTGCTGCGCGGGTCGACGCGGCGCAGGTTCGCGGTCTGCTCGCGGATCGACGCGGGTCCCAGGCGCGAGCCGATGCGCGTGGGATGCGTGCCGCAATCGAAGGGCACGCCCAGGATCGCCGCCGCCGAACGCCGCTGCGGCAGGCCGGCGGGCACGCCGAGCCAGGTCGGTGGATTGGCGAGAACGGGTGGCTGGAGTGGCGCGCGGCCGGGAGGCTTGCTCATGCCGGCAGTATCGGCCACGCGGGCGGGGGAGTCATCCCCCTCCTCCCGCGTGGCCGCGCCGGCTGACCGGCGTCAGTTGGTTTCGGTCATCACCTTGCCTTGGGGCGACAGGGCCAGATGCACCGAGCTTCCGCCCTTCATCGCCATGCCATGCCAGAAATTGTCGCAGCCCTTGTGCAGATCCTTGATCTGGCTGTAGCCGGCCTTCTCCATGTCCTTGCGGGCATCCATGGCGGTCGTCTTGTCGAGCGTCGCGCCGGGGCAATTGCCGCCGGACACAGCGGCTGACCAAGCAACGTTTTCGGCGGCCTGGTAGCCCGCCAGGGCGAACACCATGGCTGACGACACGGCGAGAATTTTCGGATTCATGACGGGTCTCCTTTGCCAACGGTTACGCGTCCGAGACCTCGCCCTCCATCGGCAAAACGATGCACCGCGCGAAATCATCCGTCCAGCGCGAAGACAATTCCTAAATTCTTCTTCACGCCGCTGTAATGAAATTGCCGCCTGGCCAGCGACTACATCACCACTTCGATCAGGAACGGCGTGGTGCGCTTGAGGCCGGTCTTGAAGGCGTCGATCAGCGCCTCGATCGTGTCGGCGCGCACCGCCTCGACGCCCATGCCCTTGGCCAGCGCGATCCAGTCGATGTCGGGATTGCCCAGGCTCAGCATGTCCATGGCGGTGCGCCCGGGATTCTTGGCGCCCACGGCCGTCAATTCGCCGCGCAGAATCTCGTAGGCGCGGTTCGACCAGATCAGCGTCATCACGTTCAGCTTCTCGCGCGCCTGCGTCCACAGGGACTGCACGGTGTACATGGCGCTGCCGTCGGCCTCGAAGTTGATGACCTTCCGGTCCGGGCAGGCGATCGCGGCGCCGGTGGCCATCGGGATGCCCTCGCCGATCGCGCCGCCGGTCAACTGCATCCAGTCGTGCGGCTGGGCGGCGCGCGACAGCGGGAAGAAGCCGCGGCCGGTGGTGACCGACTCGTCGCAGACGATGGCGTTCTCGGGCATCAGCGCGCCGATCACGGCGGCGATATGCTCGGAGGTCAGCGCGCCGCGCGGCAGGGGCGGCGGATCGAGCTTCTGGCGCGGCGCGTCGGCGAGCTTGGCGCCCACCGCCGCGCCCAGCGCCGCCAGCGCACCCGTCAGGTCGTGGGCCGGCGTCGCGAAGGTCGATACCTCGCACCCCGCGGGCGCCAGCGCGCTGGGCTTGCCGGGATAGGCGAAGAAGGCGACTGGGGCGTGGGTGCCCACCAGCACGAGCTGCTTGACGTCCTTCAGCGCCGTGAGCGCCATGCCGACCGGATAGGGGATGCGGTCGATCGCGACGCGCCCGGCGCCGCGCTGCATCCGCGCGTTCGACATCTGCGCCATGAAGCGGCAGCCGGTCTTGGCCGCGATGGCGCCGGCCCAGTCGAGCCCCTGCTGGCGCAGCGCCGTGTGGCCGAGCAGCAGCATGGTGCCGGCCCCCGCGCGCACGGCCCTGGCCGCCGCGTCGATCGCCTCGGCCCGCACCGGCGCCGGCTTCTGGATCGTGCCGAGCCGCGCCACCCTGCCGCCCTCGGTCCACGCCGTGTCGGCGGGCAGGATCAGGGTCGCGACCTGGCCGGGCGGGGCGAGCGCCGCGGCGATCGCGTCGGCGGCGTCGGCGCCCACCGTCTCGGCATTGGCCGAGCGGCGCACCCAGGCCGAGACCGGCCGCGCCAGCCCCTCGGCATCGCTGGTGAGCGGCGCGTCGTAGCGGACATGGTAGGTGGCGTGGTCGCCCACGATGTTGACCACCGGCGAGCGCGCCCGCTTGGCGTTGTGCAGGTTGGCGATGGCGTTGCCGAGGCCCGGCCCGCAATGCAGCAGGGTGGCCGCCGGCTTGTCGGCCATGCGCGCATAGCCGTCGGCCGCGCCCGAGACGCCGCCTTCGAACAGGCACAGCACGCAGCGCACGCCCGGCACGCGGTCGAGCGCGGCCACGAAATGCATCTCGGAGGTGCCGGGATTGGAGAAGCAGACATCGACCCCGCCATCGACCAGGGTCTGGACCAGGCTTTCAGCGCCGTTCATGCAGGGGGGACTTCTTGTAGGGTTGCGGGGACTGCGTGCCGCACTGTCGCAAATCCCGGTGGGCCGCGTCTACCGGGTCATTTCCCTTCGCGCCGCAGCAGCAGGATCGCGTAGGCCAGCACCAGCATCCCGCCGCTGAGGATCGCGAAGGGCAGCGGCGTGGGCCCCTCGGTCAGGCCGATGGTCATCGAGGCCAGCGCCCCGCCGCCAAGCTGCAGCGCGCCGATCAGCCCCGCCCCGGCGCCGATATAGCGGGGATGCGAATCGAGCGCACCGCTGAGCGCGCTGGGCTGGCTGAGGCCCGTGCCGAGGAAGGACAGCGCGATCGGGCCGAACACGACCAGGGGATGGCGGATATCGGCCGCGCCGAAGCCGATCAGCGCCACGCCGGCCGCGAACGCGATGACGCCGCCCACCGCGGTCATGCGCTCGAGCCCGATGCGCTCGCTCAAGCGCCCGGCGAGGAAATTGCCGCTGATATAGGCGCTGCCGGTCAGAAGGTAGAAGGCGCCGAACTGCGTCGGCGTCAGGCCGAACAGCGTGATCACGACGTGCGGCGCGCCGGCGACATAGGCGTAGTAGCCGGCCGCGAGGCAGACCGCGTAGCCGCCGAAGCGCTGGAAGCGCGGCGTCAGGAGGATCGTGCGGTAGACGCCCAGCATATGGCCGAGCGAAGGCAGCGGCGCGCGCTCGTGCAACGTCTCGCGCGCGCGCAGCCACACGCCCAGCAGCAGCGCGGCGCCCAGCAGGCTCATCAGCATGAAGCTGGCGCGCCAGCCCTGCCACGCATCCAGGTAGGCGCCGGCGCTCGGCGCCAGGGCGGTGGCGACGGCCATCGTCATCGTCACGTAGCCCAGCACGCTGGCGGACTTTTCGCGGCTATGCATGTCGCGGATCATGGCCCGGCCCAGGACCAGCCCGGCGCAGCCGCCCAGGGCCTGGATCACGCGGCCGACCAGGAACTCGTCGATCGCCGGCGCCACCACGCAGATCAGGCTGCCCAGCATGTAGATCGCCACCCCGGCGATCAGCACCGGCCGCCGGCCGAAGCGGTCGGAGATCGGGCCGAAGAACAGCTGGCCCAGGCCGATGGTCAGCAGATAGAGCGTGATTCCAAGCTGCACCGCCGCGCCGGAGGTCGCGAAATACGCGACCAGGCCGGGCATCGAGGGCACGAAGATGTTGATCGAGAAGGTCGGGATTCCGGTCAGCGCCACCAGGATCAGCAGTGGCGGCCCGGCGGGCCTGGGCGTCGAGGTTGGCGTTGGGATGGGCGCACCGCTCATGCCGCGCGCCCCTCGCCCGCACCCAGCAGGCGCTCGACCCGCAGGCTCACGCGCGAGATGGTGAAGCAGATCGCGAAGAACACCAGGCCGGCGAAGGCGAAGCCCTCGCTCGCGTGGCCGAGCCATTTGGGGTCGCTGACCGCGAGCTGGACCATGCCCAGCAGGTCGTAGACACCGACAATCAGCACCAGCGTCGTGTCCTTCAGGATCTGGATGAAGATGTTGATGATGTTCGGGATGGCGCGCCGCAGGACCTGGGGCAGGATCACCAGGCGCATGGCCCGCCGGTAGCCGAGGCCGAGCGCGGCGGCGGCGTCGAACTGGCCCTGGGGCAGAGTGTTGAGCGCGCCGCGCACCGCCTCGGCCATGTAGGCCGACGCGTAGAGGCACAAGCCGACCACGACCCGCGCGAACAGCCCGATGCCGCCCTGCCAGGGCAGGAACAGCGGCAGCAGCACCACCGCCATGAACAGGATCGCGAGCAGCGGCACGCCGCGTATGCTCTCGACGAAGGCGCTGGCGAGCCCGCGCAGTACGGGGTTGCGCGCCGCGCGCGCGAGCGCCAGCGCGATTCCCGCGGGCAGCGAGACGGCCATGGCGGTGAAGGAGAGCAGCAGGGTCACGAACAGCCCGCCCCACAGGCTCGCCTCGACCGGCTGAAGGCCGAGCACCCCGCCGGCGGCCAGCGCATAGCCCAGCGCCAGCACCGCCGCCAACACGGCGGTCGCCGGCCCGACGCGGCGGCGAAAGCCGGGGATGGCGAAGAGCGCGCACCACGCGAGCAGCGCCAAGCCGCCCAGGTGCAGGCGCCAGCGCAGCGGCGCGGGGTAGTAGCCGTAGAGAAACTGCGGCAGGCGCTCGGCCACGAAGGGCCAACACGCGCCGCGCCCCTCGCAGGCCGGGCCGGCAAAGTCCGCGTCCAGCAGCGCCCAGCGCATGACCGGCGGGATCGCCAGCGCGAGCAGCAGCAGTCCCAGCAGCAGCACCGCCGCCGAGATGCGGTCCGGCGCGGCGCGGCGCCATAGGCGGAGGACGCCGGTGGCGCTCATGCCCGCGCCCCGCCCTGGCCGCTGCGTTCGTAGAGCTGGGTCGCGCCGGCGACGGCCATGCTGATCGCCAGGTAGACCGCCATGGTCATGGCGATCACCTCGACCGCCTGGCCGGTCTGGTTCAGCGTGGTCTTGCCGAAGACCTGCATCAGGTCGGGAAAGCCGACCGCCGCGGCGAGCGAGGAGGCCTTGATCACGTTGACGTACTGGCTGGCAAGCGGCGGCAGCGCGGCGCGCACGGCCTGCGGCAGCACCACCAGGCGCAGCGTCCGGGCCCGGCCGAGGCCGAGCGCCAGGCCGGCCTCTCCCTGGCCTTGCGGCACGGCGAGGAAGCCGCTGCGGAAGGTCTCGGCGACGAAGGCCGCCGTGTAGATCGCCAGCGCCGTCACCAGCACGGCGAACTCGGGCACCAGCGCCATGCCCCCGCGCACGTTGAGACCGCGCAGCGCGGGCAGGTCCCACTGCATCAGCCAAAGCGCAGCGGCGCCGAGCGCAGCGGCGGCGGCGGCCGACAGCCCGGCGACGATCGGCCCGGCGCGGCGCAGGTACAGGCGATAGACGATCGCCAAGGCGGCGAGCGCCAGCAGCGCATATCCCGCGGCGGCCGTGATCGACGGGGCCGGCACGAAGATGCCGCGATTGTTGACCAGCACGCCGGCGAAGGTGAAGGACTGGCGCGGCGGCGGCAGCGCGCCGAGCACCAGGAAATAGAGCGCAAGCAGCTGCAGCAGCAAGGGCGTGTTGCGCACCGCCTCGACATAGGTCCTGCCGGCGGCGCGGATCGCGGGGATCGGCGCCAGGCGCGCGACGGCGACCACTAGGCCGATCGCGGTCGCCAGCACGATCGCCAGGCCCGAGACCAGGAGCGTGTTGAGCAGCGCCGCCAGGAAGGCGAGGCCATAGGAGCTGGTCGCGTCGAACGCGATCAGCGTGAAGCCGATGTCGAAGCCGGCCGTGTTCCACAGGAAGCCGAACCCGGCCTTGATGCCGCGCGCGCGCAGCGTCTCGATCGCGAACAGCGCGGCGGCGATCGCGACGGCGGCGACCGCCAGGTAGATCAGCAGCTGGACCGACCGGGCGCGCCTATCCGGCGGTCGCAAACAACCGCCTCACTGGAAGGACGGCGAGAACAGCAGGCCGCCCTTGCTCCACAGCCGGTTCAGCCCGTCGCGCGGGATCGGCACCGTGCCCTTCGGACCCAGGTTACGGTCGTACATCTCGCCGTAGTTCCCGACGGCCTTGACCACGTTCGCGGCCCAGGCGTTGTCGAGCCCCATCAGCTTGCCGAGCTCGCCGTCGGCGCCCAGCAGGCGGCGCACTTCCGGATCCTTGCTGCTCGCCTTGACCTGCTCGACCGTGGCGGCGGTGATGCCCAGCTCCTCGGCCGCGATCAACGCGTTCAAGGTCCAGCGCACGATGTTGGCCCACTGCCCGTCGCCCTGGCGCACCACCGGGCCATTGGCGGCCTTGGAGATCGTCTCGGGCAGGATCACGTGCGCGGCGGGATCCTTCAGCTTGCCAAGGCGCGCGGCGAGGGTCGACTTGTCGGTGGTGTAGACGTCGCAGCGCTGCGCCTCGTAGGCGGCGACGACCTGGTCGGTGGTCTCGAACACCACCGGCGTGTATTTCAGGTTGTTGGCGCGGAAATAGTCCGCGAGGTTCAGCTCGGTCGTGGTGCCGGTCTGGGTGCAGACCGTGGCCCCGTCGAGCTCCTTGGCGCTCTTGGCATTCAGCGCCTTGCGCACCATGAAGCCCTGGCCGTCGAAGAAGGTGACGCCCGAGAAGCTCAAGCCCAGGCCGGCGTCGCGCGACATGGTCCAGGTGACCGAGCGCGACAGCAGATCGACCTGGCCGGACTGCAGCTGCGCGAAGCGCGCGGCGGGCGTGGCCGGCAGGTACTTGACCTTGTCCGGATCGTTGAAGATCGCCGCGGACAGCGCGCGGCAGAAATCGACGTCGAGACCCGACCACTTGCCGGCGCTGTCCGGCGCGAAGAAGCCGGGAAAATTCTCGCCAACGCCGCAATTGACGAAGCCGCGCTCGCGCACGCTGTCCAGCGTGGCGGCCGAGACGGACCCGGCACCGACGGCGAAGCCGATCATGCTGGCGGCAAGCCCGGCCAGGGCGGGAGCGATATTCTTCATTGCGGCGTTTCCTTGGTTGGACGGCGGGGCGCGTAGATTACGGCCCTTGGGGCCCAAAGCTCAATTGCGCTGCGGCTAGGGATTGCCCTGCGGCGACATCGCATCGACTGGCGATGCGCGGACGGAAGCAGCCTCAGCCGGCGTCGCGCAGCGTGGCGTCGCGGCCGGCGATCAGCGCGTGGACGGCATCGACGGTCGGGGTGGGCACGCCGGCCAGCCGCCCCAGCTCGGCGACCGCGCCGACGATCGCCTCTACCTCCATCGGCCGCCCCTGCTCCACGTCCTGCAGCATCGACGGCTTCACCGGGCCGAGCCGCGCCGCCATGTCCAGGCGCTGGTCGACCGTCATCGTGAAGCTGACGCCGTGGGCGCGTCCCACGGTCATCGCCTCGCCCATCAGCGCGCGCACCAGGGCGGCCAGGCGCGGATGGCCCATGACCTGCTGCATGTGCGCCCGCGCCAGCGCGCTGACCGGATTGAAGGCGACATTGCCCAGAAGCTTGGTCCAGACCACGTCGCGGATGCGCCGCTCGGTCGCGATCTTGATGCCCGGCACGCCGAGCGCCGCAGCGATGCGGGCCAGACGGGGCGAGTTCGACCCGTCCGGCTCGCCCAGGGTCAGCGGCTGGTCGGCGCTGGTCTGGCGCACCACGCCCGGCTCGGGCACGTCGCCCGCGCCGAAGATCACGCAGCCGACGATCCGCGCCGGATCGAGCGCCGCCAGCATCGCGCCGTCTGGATCGAGGCAGCGCACCGCCTGACCCTCGAAGGGACCGCCGGACCTGTGGAAGTACCACCAGGGAATACCGTTGAGCGCCGGGATGACCGCCGTGTCGGGGCCGAGCAGCGGCTGCAGGCGCGGCAGCATCGGCGCCACGGAATGCGCCTTGAGCCCGATGAGGATGACGTCCTGGGCGCCGAACGCGGCCGGATCGTCGCTTGCCGGGCAGCGCTGGACGATCGTGTCGGCCCCCGCCCGCAAGGTCAGCCCGCTGGCCTGGATCGCCCGGAGATGCGCGCCGCGCGCCACCACCGAGACGTCGTGCCCCCCGCGCGCGAGCAGCGCCGCAAGCGCGCCGCCGATGGCGCCGGCGCCGACGACGCAGATTTTCATCGGCTGGACGGAGGACGGCGGATCAGGCGGCCTTGGTGGCGATGCCCTTCTGGCCCAGCACCTGCTGCAATTCGCCCGACTGGTACATCTCGCGCACGATGTCGCAGCCGCCGATGAACTCGCCCTTGACGTAGAGCTGCGGGATGGTCGGCCAGCTCGAGAATTCCTTGATGCCCTGGCGCAGCTCGGGATCCTCGAGGATGTTGATGCCCTTGAACTTGACGCCGAGATGCGTCAGCACGCC
>JADLEG010000050.1 GCA_020846275.1 Alphaproteobacteria bacterium | reverse complement strand
GGATCGCGCGCGCCGCCCTGCCCGGCGCGCCGTCGCCCCGGCGCGACCTGGCCGCCCTCGCGCTCGGCCTCCTTGGTACCATCGCCGCCGGCAACCTGGGCGAGATCGGCACCAGCTTCGCCGACAATATCCTCAGCCTCTTCGTGCTGGGCGCGCTGGCGATTCTCGTCCTCCGCGCGTCGGAGCTGACGATCGCGATTGCCGCCCTTGCGGGCGCGCCGCTGGGCCTGGCCTGCGGCCTGAAGCCGACGATGTTCCTCTACGGCGCGGGGCTCGGGCTGGCCTGCCTCGCGGCGCCCGCGCCCTGGCCGCGACGCTTCGCGCTCGCGGCCGCGTTGTCGGCGGGCGCCATCGTGGGCTATGCGATGACCGGCGGGTTCTGGGCGGTCGACCTGTGGCAGCGCTTCGGCAATCCGATGTTCCCGTTCTTCAACGATTGGTTCCGCTCGCCCTTCGCCGCGCCCGAGCCGCACAAGAATCTCGTGTATCTGCCCCGGACCCGGTGGGACGCCGCGACGCTGGCCTTCCGCTTCCCGTTCGACGCGCGGCTGGTGGGCGAGGTGCGGTTCGTCGACCTGCGTATCCCGCTGCTCTACGCGCTCGCGATCGCCGCTGTCATCTTCGCACCGCTCGCAAGGCGCCGCTTGGCCGAGCCGCCGCGTCCCGCGGCGGTCCTGGTGCTGGCGATGCTGGCCGGCAGCTACGCCGCCTGGGTCGCGATGTTCGCGATCTATCGCTACCTGATCGCGCTGGAGATGCTGGCGCCGCTGGGCGTCGTGCTGCTGCTCGGCCTGATGGGACTGGACGCGCGCCGGACGGCGGGGGCGGCGGCGGCGCTGCTGGCGCTGTGCCTGGTCACGCTGCGGGTCGCGGGCTGGGGCCATGTGCCGTGGTCGGACGGGCGCTTCGGCGTCGAGGTGCCGGCGCTGGCCGAGCCTGGCCGCACGATGGTCGTACTGCCCGGCACCGAGCCCACCGCCTTCGTGGTCCCGGCCTTTCCGCGCCCGGTGCGCTTCGTGCGCGTCTCGCGCTGGATCCTCGATTCCCCCGCGCCGCCCACGGGGCTGGAGCGGCTTGCCTATGACGCGGTCGCGCGCCATGAAGGGCCGATCTTCGCGCTGTTCCGCGCGAGCGAGCGCGCCATTGCCGAGCAGGCGCTGACGCCGCGCGGCCTGGCGATCGCGCCCGAGGGCTGCAAGCCCCTGGTCGTGCGCGCCGAGGCGAACAAGCGCGACGGGCTGGAGTTCTGCCGGGTCGCGCGCGTCCCGTAGCGAAGGAAAGGAATTGGAGGATGGCCTGGCTCAGTCTGATCGTCGCCGGGATACTGGAGGTCGGCTGGGCCGTCGGCCTGAAATACACCGAGGGATTCACGCGGCTGAAGCCGACCTTGCTTGTCGCGGTCTGCACCGTGTTCAGCTTCGTCTTCCTGGCGAACTCCGCGCGCACGATCCCGATCGGCACGGCCTATGCCATCTTCACCGGCATCGGCGCGGTGGGCGTCGCGCTGTTCGGCATGATCGTGCTGGGCGAATCGCGCGACTGGCCGCGCCTCGTGGCCATCGCCACCATCATCGCCGGCGCCGTGGCGCTGAAGCTGGTTAGCGCCGACGCCTAGTGCCCCGAACCCGAAGTTCGCCATCTCTCGATCGCGAGACCGGAGGCGAACTTCGGGTTCCAAAGGGGCACTAGACCTGAAATAGTTGCTCGTGTCCTTTTCGATTCCGAAGTTCGTACGGCGTGCGTCGCAAACACGGACGAACTTCGGAATCGGGACGCTAGGGCCCGCGCCAGTCCAGCGCCTTGGCGAGTTCGCGCGCGACGATCGCGTTGCCGGCGCCGGGGAAATGCGAGGTGTCGATGAACAGTTCGCGGTCAGCCGGCACCTCGCCGAACAGGCGCGACAGGTCGACGAAGCGGTACCCCGCGACGGGAATGTCCTTCAGCGCGGCGCGCAGCGCGTCGTAGCAGGCGTTGAAGCGCGGCGGCCATTCCGGCTGGCGATTGCGCGCCCGCGCCTCGCGCGGCGTCAGCGTCTTGCCCGTCGAGAAGATGTTGGGCTGCAGCGCGTAGACGAGCTGCGCGCCGACCTGGCTGGCGGCGAAGGCGGCATAGGTCACGTTGCGCCGCGTGCGCTGGGCGATGGCGGCGCAGTCCGGCTTGGCGGATTCGAGGATGCGCACCGGACCCAGCGGCGGCCGGCCCGCGCGCTGGTGGACCAGGTTCAACAGCGAGATGTAGTGCTGGTCGTAGAAGGTGAAGAACCAGTCGATGTCGCTGAGATACTCGCCCCACAGCACGTCGTTGAAGCCGGAAAACATGACGATGCGGTCCGGCGCCAGGTCGACCAGGCGGTTCTCGATCAGGATGCGCTCGTGCGTCGACGACCAGGCCGGGATGGCCGCGGTGACCGCTTCGTAGGAAAGCCCGGTCGCGGGCTTCTGGTCGCGATTGAGCAGCGTCTCGAGCTGGCCGGCGATGGTGTCCCCGTCGCTTTCGGCGCCCGATCCGAACGCGGTCGATCCGCCGGTCACGAAGACGCGGAACGTCTTCGCCGGCTTGGGCAGGTAGCGCGTGCGCCGGTCGCGGAAGCCAAGCCCATTGATCGTGGTATTGGCGAACGGGCCGGGGCGCGCGATCGCGCCGACGAAAGGGGCCGGCATTCCCGGCGGCACCCAGGCAATGTTGCCGAGCCCCTGCTCCTGGCCGGGCTTCAGGCCGTAGATGGCGAGGATGCCCGGCATGTCCTCGGCGGCGGTGTGGACGTGCTTGAGGCCCCCCAGCAGCGTCTCGGTGCGCCGCTCCTCCGCGATCATCCGCTGGAAGCGGTAGGCGCTGACCTTTTGCCCGCCGTAGAACCCCAGCCCCACGATCGCCGCGGTGACGACGCAGAACAGCACCGCCAGCGCCCATTCGAGCCGGCGCGACAGCGGCGGTGATGCGTGGCGGTCATCGGCCATCGATCGCCCCATCGCTCCGGGCGAGCGCAGCCGCTACTTGCCGAACAGCTTGTCGAACGGCACGGAGTAGCTGAGCGTCAGGGTCTCGACGCCCGGGTTCTTGTCGCCCAGACTGGCGTTCGACAGGTGGGCGATGCCCAGGCTCAGCCGCGAATAGTCGTCGAAGCGATAGGCGACCTCGGCCGACGAGCGGAACTCGACCGGGAAATGCAGGTCGCGGCCGTTGCCCTCGTAATAGAGGCCCGGCGAGAAGCTGGGGGTGAACACGAAGCGGTTGCCGAAATACACATCCAGCCGGATCCCGGCATAGGCGTAGAACCCGCCCTCGGATGTGCCGAACAGGCCGACCTGCGGCTTGAACACCCACAGCTTCTTATCCGAGCGGTATTCGAGATTGAAGATGCCCGCCGTGTCGCGGCGCTTGACGATGTCGAAATAGCCGAGCCCGAAGGCGAGCGCGTCGGGATCGGCATCCTCGTCCCCGGCCGCCCGCGCCATTCCCGGCGCCGCCAGCAGCCCGACAAGCAGCGCCAGCCCCGCCGGCGACAGCAAGCGGAACAGCCCGGCCTTCCCTGCCAAGCGCAAGATTTCCAGCACCCTGTACCTACTCCCGGCACGCGTCGGACCTAGCTGAAGCACGAGCGCCGCGATCTGCGAGCCGCGGTCGTCGAAACCGGGGGAAAGATAGCTCCCGGCGCCGGGGCGAGCCATGCCGACGCCCTGCAACCCCGCGGAAAACCCTAGAAATTCAGTTTTTGTGGCATGGATGCCACAGCGGCTGGGCTAGAGGCTGCGCTTGAACCGCTCGGTTCCGCCCACAAGGGCCGCGCGGATGCCCGGTTCCATGGCCGAATGGCCGGCATCGGGCACGATCGTGAACTCCGAGCCCTTCCAGGCGCGGGCCAGAAGATCGCCTGTCGTGATCGGGCAGACCATGTCGTAGCGCCCGTGCACGATCACCGCCGGAAGGTGGGCGATGCGGCCCAGATTGGCCATCAGCGAATCGGGCGCCAGGAAGCTCTTGTTGACGAAGTAGTGCGCCTCGATCCGCGCCAGCGCCAGGGCGACGCGATCGTCGTTCACGGCGGCCACGTTGTCGGCATTCGGCAGCAGCGTGGAGCACGCGGCCTCGTAGCTGCTCCAGGCGCGCGCGGCGGGGCGGTGCACCGCCGGATCGGGATCGATGAGGCGGCGGTAGTAGCTGGCGAGCAGGTCGCCGCGCTCGGCCAGCGGCAAGAACCCCGCGAAGGCGCGCTGCGCCTCGGGGAAGATCTGGCCGAGCCCATGCAGGAACCAGTCGATCTCGCTGTCGCGGCTGAGGAAGATGCCGCGCAGCACGAAGCCCAGGCAGCGCTGGGGGTGCGCCTCGCCATAGGCCAGCGCCAGCGTGCTGCCCCAGGACCCGCCGAACAGCAGCCAGCGCTCGATGCCGAGCGTCTGGCGCAGCGTCTCGATGTCCTGGACCAGCAGCGGCGTGGTGTTGTCGGCGATGTCGGCGGTGGGCGTCGACCGGCCGGCGCCGCGTTGGTCAAAGATCACGATGCGGTAGAAGGCCGGGTCGAAGAAGCGCCGATGCGCCGCCGTCGCCCCCGCCCCGGGCCCGCCGTGCAGGAACAGCACCGGCACGCCGGCCGCGTTGCCGCATTGCTCGTAGTAGAGGGAATGCCGACGGTCGACCCTCAGCGTTCCGGTGGCATAGGGCTCGATCGGCGGATAGAGATCGGTGCGGGCCATGCTGGCGTGCGGTGCGCTTCCCGTCGGGCCGGCATCGCGTTTTGGCCCGGCCTTGGTTATGACGTTCTGGTTTATCACCGATCGGCCCGTCGAATAAAACAGGTAAAATGGCGTCGCCTGCCCCGACCTTTGCCGCGCTGGCGGTTTTCTGCCTGGCCGCTTCCCTGGCGCTTCCGGCGGAGGCCGACGACACGTCCCGCGTTGCGACAGCGATCGACGGCGACACGCTGCGGCTGGAGGATGGGCGCGAACTGCGCCTGACCGGGTTGCGCGCGCCCAAGGCCGGACCCCGGGCCGACGCGCGCGAGCGGGCTTTCGCGGCCGAGGCGACGCGCTTCCTGGCGGCCCTGGCGGCCGGACAGGACGTCACGCTGGCCATCGGCGGCCTGGCACAGGACCGGCGCGGCCGGGTGCTGGCCCAGGCGACGACCCTGGCCGGAGTGTGGGTGCAGGGCGCGGTGCTGGGGGCGGGGCTTGCCCGCGTCGAGACCTTTGCCGACAATCGCGCCCGGGCGGCCGAGATGCTGGCGATCGAGGCGGCGGCGAGGGCCGCCGGCCGCGGTCTGTGGGCCGACCCGCGGTTCCGCGTGCTGGACGCGGCGGAGGCCGAGCGGCTGGTCGACGGCTACCATCTGGTCGAAGGGCGGGTGCAGCGGGTGACGGAGCGCCGGGACAGGCTCTACCTGGATTTCGGGCCGGACTGGCGGCGCGACTTCACCGTGTCGATCATCAGGCGCGAGCGCGCCCTGTTCCGCGCCGCCGGCGTCGACCCCGCGACGCTGGCCGGTGCGGCGGTGCGTGTGCGCGGCTGGGTGCGCGTCTATAACGGACCGATGATCGAGGCGACCCATCCCGAGCAGATCGAGTTGATCGGCCGATGAGAGCCGGCATCCTCGTCGGGGCGTGGCTGGCCGCCGCGGCGGTCGCGCTCGGCGCTTGCGTGATCGACCCCGCCACCGGCGAGCGCAGCCTGGGCCAGGCGCTGACGCGCGAGGACGAGCAGGCGGTCGGGCGCGAGGAGCACCCGCGCATCCTGCGCCAGTTCGGCGGCGCCTACGAGGACGCGGCGCTAGCATCCTACGTCACCGGCGTCGGGCAAAGCCTGGCGGTTGTGTCCGAGCTGCCCGAGCAGCAATTCACCTTCACCGTGCTGAACAGCCCGATCGTCAACGCCTTCGCGCTGCCCGGCGGCTATGTCTACGTGACGCGGGGCCTGCTGGCGCTGGCGGGCAGCGAGGGGGAGCTCGCCTCGGTCCTGGCGCACGAGATCGGCCATGTCACCGCGCGCCATGCGATCCAGCGCCTGCAGCAGGCCCAGCGCCTAGCGCTGGATGCGAACGCCGGCGGCGGCGCGAGCGCCGGCGTGGGCGATGTCGGCCGGGACGCGACGGCCTATGTGCAGGGCTATTCGCGCGAGCAGGAGCTGGAGGCCGACACGCTGGGCATCCGCTACCTGGCGCGCGCCGGCTACGACCCCGCGGCGATGGC